>NZ_DF968217.1:0-63726 GCF_001270025.1 Streptomyces azureus
GCCCAGCCCAGGACACCGAGCCAGCCGCCCCTGACGCCCCCAGCCAAGATCCACCCCGGCCGCCCGAACCGCAGTGCCTCCCCGCCGAAACCATCGGGCCGCCCAAACCCCACACGCCCAGGCCACCCGAGCCGCAAGACCCCGACATCCCAGCCGAAGACGTCCAGGGCACCCGCCCGGGAGGCCCCCGGCTGGAGGAGCACCGGCCGCGCAACTCCAACAGCCCCAGCCCAAGACACCCCAGCCGCCAAACACCAATCCCCCGGCCACCCAGGTCGGCAGACCCAACGCCCCCGGGCCAAAACGCCTTGGCTGGCCGCCGCCTGGCCGGCGCGGATCTCGTGACCACCGCCGAGGGCGCCCTGGACCACCACACGCCGCGTGGCAAAGTCCCCGCCGAGGGCCCCGATGGGGACAAGTCGTAGCCGGGTGCCGAGGGCGGTCATCCGCCGCCCTCTCGGTGGCGTCCGTGAGCAGTTCGCCCGCCCGGACCAGGGCCTCCGACCCGGGACAGGGCCCTGACAGCCCCAGCCGAAGAGACCCGTGCCCCCGAACCGCAACGCCCTCGCCGAAGGCACCCCGGCCGGCCCAACCCCCAGCCCAAGACGCCCAAGCCGCCAAACCCCAACGCGCCCGGCCCCAGACCCCAACGTCCCCGGCCGATGTCGGCCGGGGGCGTCAAGTCAAGGGCCCGCTGGAGCCAGTCGGGGCGTGTGGTCAGTGTTTGCCGATGGGGTCGCCCTCGACGTCCGGGCCGCGGCCCGGGCCGACGCGGAACTCGAAGTCGCCGTCGTACTTCTTGTGGCCTTCGATGACGGCCAGTTCCACCGCCTCGGAGCCCATCTGCTCGCGCACCATCACCGGGTCGCGGCGCAGGTCGCGCATGAGGGCCACGCACATGAGGACCATCACGACGACGAACGGGGCCGCCGCGAGGATCGTGAGGTTCTGCAGGCCGGTCAGCGCGTCGCCCTGGCCGCTGCCGACCATGAGCATGATCGCGGCCACCGCACCGGTGACGACGCCCCAGAACACCACGACCAGACGGCCCGGTTCGAGCGCGCCCTTCTGCGACAGGGTGCCCATGACGATCGACGCCGCGTCGGCGCCCGACACGAAGAAGATGCCGACGAGGACCATCACGAGCAGGCTCGTGGCGGTGGCGATGGGGAACTGCTGGAGCACGTCGAAGAGCTGGCCCTCCGGGGTCTGCTCCTTGCCGAGCCTGCCCTGTTCCTGCATCTTCATCGCCGAGCCGCCGAAGACCGCGAACCAGACCAGGCTGACCGTGCTGGGCACCAGGATGACACCGCCGACGAACTGCCGGATCGTGCGGCCCCGGCTGATGCGGGCGATGAACATGCCCACGAACGGCGTCCAGGAGATCCACCACGCCCAGTAGAAGACGGTCCAGCTGCCCAGCCAGTCCGCGACACCCTCCCCGCCGCTGGCCTCCGTCCGGCCGGCCAGCTGGGGCAGGTCGCCGAGGTAGGCGAAGACGGACGTGGGCAGCAGGTCGAGAACGATGATGGTCGGACCCGCCACGAACACGAACAGGGCGAGCACCAGCGCCAACACCATGTTCGTGTTGGACAGCCACTGGATGCCGCGCTCCACGCCCGAGACCGCGGACGCGACGAAGGCCAGGGTCAGCACCGCGATGATCGTGACGAGCAGCCCGGTGCTCACCTTGTCCATCCAGTTCAGCTCCTGCACACCGGAGCCGATCTGCAGCGCGCCGAGCCCCAGGGACGCGGCGGAACCGAAGACGGTCGCGACGATCGCGAGGATGTCGATGACGCGGCCGACGGCGCCGTTCGCGTGCTTCTTGCCGATCAACGGCGTGAACACGGCGCTGATGGTCTGGCGGCGCCGCCTGCGGAAGGTGCTGTAGGCGATGGCGAGGCCCACCACGGCGTAGATCGCCCAGGGGTGGAGCGTCCAGTGGAACAGGGTGGTGGCCATGGCCGTCTCCATGCGCCCACCGGAGTCGGCCGGATCGGTGCCCGGCGGTGCCGCCGAGTAGTGCGACAACGGCTCGCTCACGCCGTAGAACATCAGGCCGATGCCCATGCCGGCGCTGAACATCATCGCGACCCAGGACACCGTGCGGAACTCGGGCTCCTCGCCCTCGGCCCCGAGGTGGATACGGCCGTAGCGGCTGGCCGCGAGCCAGAGGGCGAACACGACGAAGGCCGAGGCGGCGAGCATGAACGCCCAGCCGCCGTTGTGCATCAGCCCGCTGAGCATGCTGGTGGAGACGTCTTCGAGCGAATCGGTCGCCGCGGCTCCCCAGACCACGAAGGCGAGGGTGAGCACGGCCGTGACCCCGAAGACAATTCGGTCGGTTTTGGGACGTTCCTGACCGGGGAGACCCGCTTCCGAACCCGGAAGCGCGGCCCCCTCTTGGTGGTCGCTTTCACTTGGTCGGTCGTGCGTCACAGGCGGCACCTTTCATTGGGACGTAGGAGGACCGTAAGTCCTCCGTAACGCCCCTACCACGTGTGGCGCAATTTCACCCTCCTCAACATTGCGTTTCCGGTTTCCCTGCCGTCAGGTGGTACATTCCGCGCTCGTCGAGCAGCAGCGGCACGAGCGCCCGCAGAGACTGGCGCAGGGGCACGAGCACGCCCTCGGCATCCCGGCGTACGCGCACACCGTGCAGCGCGAGCTCGTCTCCCACCTCGGCGTACTGCGCGGCCGTGAGCCGGTAGCCGCAGGGCGGATTCTCGATCACCTGAGCCGGCTCGGGCGCGTCGTTGTCGGCGCCGCCGACGTAGACGGGGCCGGCGGAGGCGTATCCCGCTAGCCGGGCCCCGCCCGTCGCCGCCTCGACCGCGCCGCGGCGCTGGTCGGCGTATCCGAACAGGCCCTCCAGCGCGTCCAGTTGCGAGGTGACCCGGCGGCGGTTGTTCAGCGCCTCGTCCGCCTGCTCGGCATCGGTGAGCGGGTCCACTCGGCTCTCGATGAGCAATCCGATCCCGTGCTTGATACCGGACATGTTGCGCAAAATGCGCTCCTGACCGTCTCCCGCGACCTGTTTGATCGGCTCGCCGGTCTCGGGGTCGGTCCAGATGCCGTAGGTGCCGGTCGAGTGGCCGGCCCGCCGCGCCGCGGGGCGGACGTACGCCTCGGAGAGGGTCTTCGCCTCGTCGTGGACCCACTCGTGGGTGTTGAGGTTGCGCGGCCACAGGTCGAAGAGAGCCTTGTCGTAGTACGGGGGTGTGGCGCCGTACTCGTGCAGGTCGTAGACGAGGTCGGGACGCTGGTCGCGGATGAGCTCGGCCAGCGCCCGGCCTTCGGCGGTCCGGAGCGCCAGGTGGTCGCGGTTGATGTCCACACCGTCGCCGTTGCCCCGGGTGCCGGCGGCCCGGCCGTCGGGGTTGGCGGTGGGCACGACGAGGACCGTGGTGCGGTCCAGGAAGCGCCGCGTGCGGCTGTCGCGGGCGTACGCGAGGTCGCGCACGGTGGTCAGGCAGGCTTCGCGGCCTGCGGGTTCGTCGCCGTGCTGGCTGCACACGAGCAGCACCTTGTTGGGTGTCGGGTGGGTGCCGACCCGGACCAGCTGGAGCGGGCGGCCCTGCTTCGTCGTACCGAAGCGGGTCATGGAGACGCGGCTGCTCGACCGGTCGACGGCTTCGAGGAAGTCCTGCTCCTCGGGCTGGGTGGTCCAGCGGGCGCCGTTCGTCTGCTCGAAGCCGGTGCGGGGCGGGGAGTCGGTGGCGGCCTGGGCCGGGACGGCGACCAGGGACGCGGCGACGGCCGCGGCGGTCAGCGCCAGGGCACGGACGCGGGTCGCGGTCCTGTCTGCCGCCTTGGGGGCCACGGGCCCGGCCGCGGTGCCGCGGGTCGCGGTCCTGCCTGCGGTGCCGCGGGTCACTGGCTTCCCTCCGGGACGCGGTGAGTGGTGCGCGGATCCCGTACGCCGTCCAGGAGGGTGGCGTCGGGCGTGGCGGACGCGGCGCCCGTGGTGGCGCGGGCGAAGGCGGCGGCTCCGCCGGCGAACGGCACGCGGGCCGAGGTGCGGGACAGGTCGACCGTGAGCTCGGGCGTGTCCGCGGGAGGGTCGATGAGGCCCTTGTCGGTGCCCGCGACGATCAGTGCCAGGCGGTGCCCCTTGGGGACGACGTGGTCGGTCGCCGCCAGGTCGAGGGTGATGGTGTACCGCTTGCCCGGGGTGAGCGGGGCGCCCGTCAGGTCGGAGGCGTGGTTGCCGAGGTCGGCCCAACCGCGGCTGACGATCGTGTAGTCGACGTCGGCGGTCTTCGCCTTCGTCTCCTTGAAGCAGGAGCTGTCGCCGGCGGTGCTCGCGCCCCAGCAGGTGCGGTCGGTGAGGGTGGTGATGCCCTCGCCCGCGTCGGCGTAGTCGCGGATGGTGGCGGGGCCGATGTCCACGAGGACGGCGGAGAGGTGGGCCGTCGGGGTGGAGGGCGTCGCGGTGACGGTGACCTCGGAGGAGCCGGACAGGCGCAGGTCGCGGGTGAGCGGCCTGGTGACGAAACCGGCCTTCTCCGGTGTCGGCTTGTCGATCTGCGCTGCCCAGTCGGTCTCGCTCAGCTTCGGGTCGTCGGTGAAGGCCGCGGTGCCGTGGCCGCGGTGCAGGCCGAGGGTGCCGACGCCTGCCTGGGCGCCGTTGCCAGGGCGCAGGGTGACGGCCCGGGTGCCGTTCGGCGGCCAGGTCCTCGAGGTGGTCCACTGGTCGGGCCGGCGCTCGATGTCGGCCATGGGCTCGCGGTCGATGCCGTTGTCGTAGCCCATGAGTTCGTGGTCGAACCAGCGGTGGAGGGTGTCGACCCAGGCGGCGCGGCGGAAGTCGAAGGGGTCGACGTGGCCGGTCCGGGAGAGCCAGATCTTGCGCTCGACGCCGTTCTTGGCGAGGGCGTCCCACCACCGCCCGACATGCTTCATACGCACGTTGAGGTCCTGCATGCCGTGCACGAGGAAGACGCTGGCCTTGACCTTCCGCGCGGCCCTGACGTAGTCGCGCTCGGTCCACAGCGGTGTCCAGTCGCCGGTGCGCGGGGCGCCGTCGACGAGCTTCTGCTGCACGGCGGCGCACTTGGCGCGGGCGTCGGGGCTGTTGACGTAGTCGGACAGCCATTCGGGGCCGGAGTCGTAGAGCGGGGCGCCCTGCTGGAAGTAGTAGTCGTACCAGGAGGAGATGGCGCCGATCGGGACGATGGTCTTCAGACCCTCGACGCCGGTCGCGGCGACGCCGTTGGCGATGGTGCCGTCCCAGCTCTTGCCGATCATGCCCGTCTTGCCGTTGGTCCAGGCGGCCTTGGCGCGGGTGGTGCCGGTGCGGGTCGTGTAGGCCTTGGCGCGGCCGTTGAGCCAGTCGACGACGGCCTTCGCGGACTGGATGTCGGAGCGGCCGCCGACGTCGACGCAACCATCGGAGCGATTGGTTCCGGCCAGGTCGACGCCGACGAAGGCGTAGCCGCGGGGCACGAAGTAGTTGTCGTAGTACAGCGGCATCTGGGTGACGTCGCCGTTCGCGTCGTACGTCTTCTTCTGGCTCTCGTTGCCGCGTCCGCAGCAGGAGTAGTACGGGCTGGCGTCCATGATGACGGGGACCTTGCGGCCCTGTCGGTCGGGTTCGCGGGGGCGGACGATGTCCACGGCGACGCGGTCGGCCTTGCCGTCTCGGTCGCCGTCGAGTCCGGTGTCCACCCAGACGGCCTCGCGGATGGCGTCGTCGTACGAGTGGACGGGGCGGCTCTCGCGCGGGGCGGCGTGCACCGCCGCGGCCGGGGTGATCAGCGTGGCCAGCAGGGCGGCCGTGGCCCCCGTCGCGAGCGGTCTCCAGGTCATGAAGCGCGTGCGTTTCGGCATGCGGCGGACGCTACATCGGTGAACTCCCGTTCAGAAGAGGGCACCTGACGGACCGGCGTGTCCGGGACGGCCTCCTGGGCCCGGTGTCTCATGTCGGCCGAATGGCGATCGTGTGACAGCAGGGGCCATGGACATGATCAGGGGCACAGGGAGCCAATAGGCTCCGGATAGCCTTCGGGACCCTACGACTTGGAGTTTTGCGTGCACCGCAGAATCATCGCGCCGGGAGCCCTGGCCGCGGCCGTTCTCCTGCTGGCGATCCCGGCATCGGCCGCGCCCCACTCCCCCGGTGCACCGGGTATCGGTGACCCCTACTACCCGGCCTACGGCAATGGCGGATACGACGTCTCCCACTACGACCTCAGGCTCAAGTACCAGCCGGTCACGGACGAACTCGAGGGCACCGCGACCCTCGTGGCCCGCACCACGCAGGGCCTGTCCAGCTTCAACCTGGACTTCCTGCTGGACGTCGGCGAAGTGCGCGTCAACGGCGCGAAGGCGTCGTTCCGGACGTCGGGCGAGCACGAGCTGGAGATCACCCCGAAGACCCCGCTGGCCAAGGGCACGCCCCTCACGGTCGTCGTGCGCTACCGCGGCGTGCCGTCGTCGAAGAAGGCGTACGGCTTCACCAGCTGGCACCGCACCCCGGACGGGGGCGTCGCGGCGAACGAGCCCGAGGCGGCGGCGTGGTGGTTCCCGAGCAACGACCACCCGCTCGACAAGGCGACCTACGACGTGTCCGTGCTGGTCCCGGACGGCACGCAGGCCATCTCCAACGGCACGCTCCAGTCGACGAGTTCACGCCTGGGCTGGACACGCTGGAACTGGCGCTCCGACAAACCGCAGGCCACGTACCTCGCCACGCTCGCGGTGGGGAAGTTCGACATCACGACCGGCACGACCGAGAGCGGCATTCCGGTCCTCAACGCCTACAGCAAGGACCTGGGCGGCCACGCCGGCGCGGCGCGGGCAAGCATCGAACGGACCGGAGAGATCGCCGACTGGCTGACCGGCTACTTCGGGCCGTACCCCTACAACGCGCTCGGCGGATACGTGCCGAACACCACCACGGGGTACGCGCTGGAGACTCAGACCCGGCCGTACTACAGCCCCCGGCAGTTCGCCAACGGGTCGAACATCTCCCTCGTCGTCCACGAGCTGGCCCACCAGTGGTACGGCGACGACGTGTCGCTCAAGCGCTGGAAGGACATCTGGATCAACGAGGGCTTCGCGCGCTACGCGCAGTGGCTGTGGTCCGAGCACGAGGGCGAGGGCACGGCGCAGGAACTCGCCGACTACGTGTACGCCTCCCACCCCGCCGACGACCCGTTCTGGACGGTGAAGCCCGGGGACCCGGGCCCGGAGAACCAGTTCGACATCGCGGTGTACGACCGGGGCGCGCTGGCCGTCCAGGCGCTGCGCAATGAGATCGGCGACGAGGCGTTCTTCGCGATCCTCAAGGGCTGGCCGCAGAAGTACGCCCACGGCAACGCGTCGGTCGCCGACTTCCAGCGGTACGCCGAGGAGGTGTCCGGCAAGCCCCTGGCGGCGCTGTTCGACACGTGGCTGTTCCAGCCGTCGAAGCCGGGGGCGCCGGCGGCTCGGGCCGCGGCGGTTGCGAAGGCCGGCGGGGTGGTGGCGCAGCCGAAGTCGTGGAAGAAGATCGCTGCGACGAACGGCGTGCACGAGCACGCGGGTGCGGAGCACGGAAGCCACGGGGAGCACGCGCACTGAGGTGCCTTGTTCCGCATAGCTGCGGGCAGTCGTGCCGCTTGGGGCGATGGGGTTCCCCCCTGCTCGAGCGAAGCCGAGAGCTTGGGGGAGGGTGGGCGCAGCGGCACCTCGTCGCGCCGAGCTGCGCAACGCCCGCCCAGTCGCGCACGCACCTGGCGTGCTGAACGCCGCCCCTCGGCCTACGGTGGGCCCATACGCACTGGCCGTATGGGCCCGGCGGCATGAACAAGGCTGCCGACGAAGGAGCCGGACGTGCGGAACGTGGCGATCGTCGAGGCACCGTCCGTGCTGGGGCTGCGGCCGACCGGTGTCGAGGATCTCCCGACGGCATTGCTCGAAACCGGGATGGCCGAGGCCCTCGGAGCAGTCCCGGCGGGCCGCGTCGAGCCGCCCGCATACGACCCGGAGCGGGATCCGCAGACCGGGGTCCTGAACCCCGGCGGCATCGCCGCGTACTCCACCGCACTGGCCGACACCGTAGGCGGCGTCCTCGACGACGACCGGTTCCCTGTCGTGCTGGGCGGCGATTGCAGCGTGCTGCTCGGCAACCTGCTCGCGCTGCGCCGCCGCGGCCGGCCCGGGCTGCTGTTCCTCGACGGGCACACCGACTTCTACCAGCCGTCGGCGGAACCGGCCGGCGAGGTGGCCTCCATGGAACTCGCCCTCGCCACCGGGCGCGGCCCGCGCGTGCTGGCCGACCTGGAGGGCCGGGGCCCGCTGCTGCGGGACGAGGACGTCGTCGCTCTGGGGTTCCGGGACGCGGAGGAGTCCGCGGCGTACGGGATGCAGCCGCTGCCGTCCGCGCTGCACGCGCTGGAGCTGGACACCGTACGGGCCCTGGGGGCGGGCGAGGCGGCCCGGCGCGCGGTGGGGCTGCTGACCGGCGACGGCGCGGGCAGCGGGTACTGGATCCACCTCGACGTCGATGTCCTGGACGACGCGGTGATGCCCGCCGTCGACTACCGGCTCCCGGACGGGCTGACCTGGCAGGAACTGGAGACCGTCCTGCGCACGGCCCTGTCCGGCGGCGGTGCCGTCGGCCTCGACGTGGCGATCTTCAACCCCCGTCTGGATCCCGACGGGGCGATCGCGCAGCGCCTCAGCGACTGTCTGGTGCGGGCGTTCGACAGGGATGGCCAGGACTGAGCCGGGGCCGGTCAGTCCCCGTGGTCGTACACCGTCACCTGTATCCCCCGCCGTATCAGCCGCTCCTCGATCAGCGGCTCGACCCGGGACCACTTGCCGCCGGCGAGACCGCAGCCGATACGGGGCATGTGGACGGTCGCACCCAGGTCACCGGCCCTCTCGGCCAGGGTCCCCAGCGCCGTGTCGATCGCCTCGTAGCGGACGGGGACGCCCTTGCTGCCGGTCCTGGTGCCGCGCTGGCCGATCATGTTGGCCACCCACACGTACGGCTCGACCTGGACGAGCTGCACCGCGCCGAGCCCGAAGTCGTTCGCCGCGCGGCCTCGGTGCCAGGCCCGGTACGCCGCCTCCGGCTCGGGCCAGCGGCGCGATATCGCCAGGACGAAGCCCTTGCCCCAGCCCCCGAGGTCGTTGCACACATGGGCGATGACCTTGACGCCCTTCACCGACGGAACGGTGGCGTCACCCCGGACATACCTGATCCCCGACATGACGCCACCGTAGGCCCTGCCACTGACAGTGACCCCGGCCTGCTACTTCGTGAACTGCGACAGCTCCTGGTCGGCCGTCTGCGACACCCGGCGGCGGATGCCGAACCAGCCCGCGACCAGCACGGCCGCGATCAGCGGGATGAGCAGCAGCGTCCTGCGGCCGACCTCGGGGTCGTTCCACATCATGCCGAGGCAGGCCAGCAGGAAGGCGATCGTGGTGATCTCCGTGACCGGGCTGCCGGGGAGACGGAAGGAGGGGCGGGTGACCAGGCCCTCCTTGGCGCGGCGGACGAAGACCAGGTGGCAGATCATGATGATCACCCAGGTGCTGATGATGGCGAGCGAGGCGACGTTCAGCACGATCTCGAAGGCCTGGGCCGGCACGAGGAAGTTCAGACCGACGCCGAGCACGCAGACCGCGCAGGTCAGCAGGATGCCGCCGTAGGGGACCTGGCTGCGGTTCATGCGGGCGGTGAACTTCGGCGCGGAGCCGGCCATCGCCATGGAGCGCAGGATGCGGCCCGTGGAGTACAGGCCCGAGTTCAGCGAGGACATCGCTGCGGTCAGCACGACCAGGTTCATCACGTCGCCGGCCGCCGGGACGCCGATCTTCGACAGCACCGTGACGAAGGGGCTCTGACCGGCCGAGTAGACCGAGCCGGGGAGCAGGAGGGCGAGGAGGACGACCGAGCCGACGTAGAAGAGACCGACCCGCCACATGATCGAGTTCACCGCGCGCGGGACGACCTTCTCCGGCTCGGCGGTCTCCCCCGCGGCGACACCGACGAGCTCCAGTGCGGCGTACGCGAAGATCACGCCCTGCATGACGAGGACGACGGGCATCATGCCGTGCGGGAAGACGCCGCCGTTGTCGGTGATGACGCTCATGCCGGGCGTCTGGCCGCCCACCTCGTGCTGGGTGGCGAGCAGGAAGATGCCGATGAGCATGAAGCCGACGAGCGTCGCGACCTTGATGATCGAGAACCAGAACTCCATCTCGCCGAAGATCTTCACCGAGATCAGGTTCACGGCCAGCACGACCGCGAGGGCGGCCAGCGCGAGCACCCACTGCGGGATGTCGGTGAACAGGCTCCAGTAGTGCGTGTAGAGCGCGATCGCCGTGATGTCGGCGATGCCGGTGGTCGACCAGTTCAGGAAGTACATCCAGCCGGCGACGTAGGCGCCCTTCTCACCGAGGAACTCGCGCGCGTACGACACGAAGGAGCCCGAGGAGGGGCGGTAGAGCACGAGCTCGCCGAGGGCCCTGACCACGAAGAAGGCGAAGATGCCGCAGACCAGGTAGGCGATCGCCAGGGCCGGGCCCGCGTTGTGGAGGCGACCGCCGGCGCCGAGGAAGAGGCCGGTGCCGATGGCGCCGCCGATGGCGATCATGTTGACGTGGCGGGCCTTGAGGTCCTTGCTGTAGCCGGCGTCGCCCGCGTCCGCGGGCACCTGGGCCGCATCGGTACGCGGCGTGGCCGCAGCCGTGTTCACGGCGTCCTTGCTCACGGGTGGTTCCACTCTCTGGATCACCCCGGACGTCGTGGGCCCGGGGTCCGTACAGTGCAATGGCCCGTACCACCCTTGTGACGCGGCACCGACCAAGGCAGCACCTTCCCACACCGATCCGCTCGCATACGGTGACCGGCGTCACAGAGCGTCACCCCTCACAAGGTCCACCAGGGAGAGGCACAGCCGCCACCCGACGTTCACTTCATGGTCATGAAGGGATTGCGGGCGAGGTTTCACAGCACTGGTGAGACAGCGATACTGCTGCACATGACGACCGACACCGAGGAACCGACCCTCACGATCGACGAACTGGCCGCTCGGGCCGGTGTCACGGTGCGCACGGTCCGTTTCTACGGCACGAAGGGGCTGCTGCCGCCGCCGGCGCTCGGTCCCCGGCGTGTGGGGCACTACGGGCGGGAGCACCTGGCCCGGCTGGCGCTGATCGAGGAGTTGCAGCACCAGGGGATGACGCTGGCGGGCATCGAGCGCTATCTGCGCCAGTTGCCGCCGGACCTGAGCGCGCGCGACCTCGCCGTTCACCGGGCGGTGGTGGCCTCCTGGGCGCCGGACACCGTCGAGACGGTCACGCGGGAGGAACTGGAGCGCCGGGCCGGGCGGCCGCTCGGCGACGAGGACGTCGAGCGGCTGGTCGCGATGGGCGTGCTCCGGCCGGCGGACGGCGGGTACGAAGCCGATCTCGGTCTGCTCCGGCTGGGTGTCGGGCTGCTGGACGTGCCGCTCTCCCAGGAGGCGATCTTCGCGGCGCGCAAGGTTCTCATCGAACACTCGCGCGCCGCGGCCCGGGAACTCTCCCGGCTCTTCCGCAGCGAGGTGGCGGAGCGTGACGCGCGGGACGTGCGGTCCCTGTCGGCGCACATGCACCCTTTGGTGGTGCAGGCGCTCCTCACCGCCTTTCAGCGGTCGCTGAAGGAAGAGCTGGGCGAGTGGCTCACCGAACCGTCACGGGAGTCAGGCGCGGGCTGAGTCGCTGAACCGCTCCCCCTTCTCCGCCTTGTCCACGAGCAGCGCGGGCGGGGTGAAGCGGTCGCCGTAGCGCTCGGCGAGTTCACGCGCGCGTGCCACGAATCCGGGCAGGCCGCCCTCGTAGCCGTTGATGTACTGGAGCACGCCACCCGTCCAGCCCGGGAAGCCGATGCCGAAGATCGAGCCGATGTTGGCGTCGGCGACGGAGGTCAGCACGCCCTCCTCCAGCAGCCGGACGGTGTCCAGCGCCTCGGAGAAGAGCATGCGCTCCTGCATGTCCTGGAACGGGATCTGGTACCCGGGCTTGGTGAAGTGCTCGCGCAGGCCCGGCCAGAGCCCGGTGCGCTTGCCGTCCTCCCCGTATTCGTAGAAGCCGGCGCCGCCGCTGCGGCCCGTGCGGCCGAACTCGTCGACCATGCGGTCGACGACGGCCTCGGCGGGGTGGGCCGTCCAGGTGCCGCCCGCCTCCTCGACCGCCCGCTTCGTCTCGGCCCGGATCTTGCGGGGCAGGGTCAGCGTCAGCTCGTCCATCAGGGACAGCACCTTGGCCGGGTAGCCGGCCTGAGCGGCGGCCTGTTCGACCGAGGCGGGCTCGATGCCCTCGCCGACCATGGCGACGCCCTCGTTGATGAAGTGCCCGATGACGCGCGAGGTGAAGAAGCCGCGCGAGTCGTTGACGACGATCGGGGTCTTGTTGATCTGCCGGACCAGGTCGAAAGCGCGCGCCAGGGCCTCCTGTCCCGTGCGCTCACCCTTGATGATCTCGACGAGCGGCATCTTGTCGACGGGCGAGAAGAAGTGCAGTCCGATGAAGTCGGCCTGGCGCTCCACGCCTTCGGCGAGCGCGGTGATGGGCAGGGTGGAGGTGTTGGAGCACAGCAGCGCGTCGGGCGCCACGACGTGCTGGATCTCCTGGAACACCTTGTGCTTGAGGGACGTGTCCTCGAAGACGGCCTCGATGACGGCGTCGCAGCCCGCCAGGTCCTGCACCTCGGCGGTGGGCGTGATGCGGGCGAGCAGGGCGTCCGCCTTCTCCTGCGTCGTACGGCCCTTGGCGACGGCCTTCGCGCAGAGCTTCTCGGAGTAGCCCTTGCCCTTGACGGCCGCCTCCAGGGAGACGTCCTTCAGCACGACGTCGATGCCGGCGCGGGCACAGGAGTAGGCGATGCCCGCGCCCATCATCCCGGCGCCGAGGACGGCGACCTTGCGGACCTGGCGGGGCTCGACGCCCCCCGGGCGGTTGGCGCCGGAGTTGACGGCCTGGAGGTCGAAGAAGAAGGCCTGGATCATGTTCTTCGAGGTCTGGCCCGCGGCCAGTTCCACGAAGTAGCGGGCCTCGATGACCTGGGCGGTCTCGAAGTCGACCTGGGCGCCCTCGACGGCTGCGGCGAGGATGTTGCGCGGGGCCGGGTAGGGGGCGCCGTTCGTCTGCTTGCGCAGGGTGGCCGGGAAGGCGGGCAGGTTCGCCGCGAACTTGGGGTTGGCCGGGGTGCCGCCCGGGATCTTGTAGCCCGGCTTGTCCCAGGGCTGCTGCGACTCGGGGTTGGCGTCGATGAAGGCGCGGGCCTTCTCGAGGAGTTCCTCGTGGGTGGTGGCCACCTCGTCGACGAGGCCGTTCTCCAGGGCGCGGCGCGGGCTGTACTGGGTGCCCTGGAGGAGGACCTTCAGCAGCGCGTCGGCGATACCGAGGAGACGGACGGTGCGGACGACGCCGCCGCCTCCGGGCAGCAGGCCGAGGGTGACCTCGGGGCAGCCGATCTTCGAGCCGGGCGCGTCCAGGGCGACGCGGTGGTGGCAGGCCAGGGCGATCTCGTAACCGCCGCCGAGAGCCGCGCCGTTGAGGGCGGCGACGACGGGCTTGCCGAGGGTCTCGATGCGGCGCAGGTTCCGCTTGATCGCCATGCCGCCGTCGAACAGCTCCTGGGCCGTCTCGGGCGTGACCCGGATCAGGTCGCGCAGGTCGCCGCCGGCGAAGAAGGTCTTCTTGGCCGAGGTGATGATGACGCCCCGGATGGTGTCCTTCTCGGCCTCCAGGCGGTCGGTGGCGGCGGCGAGCGAGTCGCGGAACGCCTGGTTCATGGTGTTCGCGGACTGGTTCGGGTCGTCGATGACCAGGGTGACGAGGCCGGTGCGGTCCTGTTCCCAGCGGATGGTGGTGGACTCAGTGCTCATGTGGAGGTGCTCCGTGTGATCCGTCGGGAGGTGGTCAGATGCGCTCGACGATCGTGGCGACGCCCATGCCGCCGCCGACGCACAGCGTGGCGAGGCCGTAGCGCTTGTCCTGGCGCTCGAGTTCGTCGACGAGCGAGCCGAGGATCATGGCACCGGTCGCGCCGAGGGGGTGGCCCAGGGCGATGGCGCCGCCGTTGACGTTGACCTTGTCCAGGGACAGGCCCATGTCCCGCGCGTAGCGCAGCACGACCGCCGCGAACGCCTCGTTGATCTCGACGAGGTCGATGTCGTCGATGGTGAGTCCGGCCTTGGCGAGGGCCTTGCGGGTGGCGGGGGCGGGGCCGGTGAGCATGATGGTGGGCTCGGAGCCGGACACGGCGGCGGAGACGATCCGCGCGCGGGGCGTGAGGCCGTAGCGCTCGCCGATCTCCTTGGAGCCGATCGCGACGAGCGCGGCGCCGTCGACGATGCCGGAGGAGTTGCCCGCGTGGTGGACGTGGTCGATCTTCTCCACCCAGTGGTACTGCTGGAGCGCGACCGCGTCGAAGCCGCCGAGTTCGCCGATGTCCGCGAAGGACGGCTTCAGCTTGGCGAGGGAGTCGGCGGTGGTGCCGGGGCGCATGTGCTCGTCGTGGTCGAGGACGACGAGGCCGCTGCGGTCCTTGACCGGGACGACGGACTTGTCGAAGCGGCCCTCCTTCCAGGCGGTGGCCGCCCGCTCCTGGGAGAGGGCCGCGTACTCGTCGACGTCGCGCCGGGAGAAGCCCTCGATGGTGGCGATCAGGTCGGCGCCGATGCCCTGCGGCACGAAGTTGACCTGGAGGTTGGTCATCGGGTCGTTGAACCAGGCACCGCCGTCGGAGGCCATCGGAACCCGGGACATCGACTCGACACCGCCCGCGAGGACGAGATCCTCCCAGCCGGAACGGACCTTGGCGGCGGCCAGGTTGACGGCCTCCAGGCCCGAGGCGCAGAAGCGGTTCTCCTGCACACCGGCCACCGTGTCGGGCAGCCCCGCGGCGATGGCGGCGATCCGGGCGATGTCGGAGCCCTGGTCGCCGACCGGTCCGACGACGCCGAGCACGATGTCGTCGACGGCGGCCGGGTCCAGGTCGGGGAAGCGGGCGCGGATCTCGTGGATGAGTCCGACGACCAGGTCGATGGGCTTGGTGCCGTGCAGGGCGCCGCCCGCCTTGCCGCGCCCGCGCGGGGTGCGGATCGCGTCGTACACATACGCTTCGGTGCTCACGAGGAGGCCTTTCACTGAGGGTTGCGGGACGACGGCACAAGCCCGGGGACGTCCCAGTCCCGGGCGACGTCCGCCGTGTCGGCGCCCGGCCGGGCCGGGCCGGTGCGGACGGAGGTCGGGGTCGCGGAGAAACGGGGGGCCGGGGCGGGCTGGGTGATGCCGCCGTGGTCGGTGAAGGTGCCGCGGGCGGCCAGGTGCGGGTGGTGCGGGGCCTCACGCAGCGACAGCACGGGCGCCACGCACGCGTCGGTGCCGTCGAAGACGGCCGTCCACTCGTCCCTGGTGCGCGTCTTGAAGCGGGCGGCGACGTGTTCGCGCAGCTCACCCCACCGGGTGATGTCCTTGCGGGCCGCGGCCTGGTCTTCGATGCCGAGGAGGGAGAGGAACTCCTCGTAGAACCGCGGCTCCAGGGCGCCGACGGCCATGTACCGGCCGTCGGCCGTCTCGTACGTCCCGTAGTACGGGCAGCCGCCGTCCAGGAGGTTGGCGCCGCGGCGGTCCTGCCAGCCGCCGGCGGCGAGCATGCCGTGGATCATCGTGGCGAGGTGGGCGGTGCCGTCGACGATGGCGGCGTCGACGACCTGGCCGGTGCCGGTCGCGCGCGCGTGGTGGAGGGCGGCGAGGACGCCGACGACGAGGTAGAGGGAGCCGCCCGCGTAGTCGCCGAGCAGGTTGGCCGGGACCGATGGCGGCTCGTCCGGCCGGCCGATCATGCCGAGCGTGCCGGTGGGGGCGATGTACGCGATGTCGTGCCCGGCGCGGTCGGCGAGCGGGCCGTCCTGGCCCCAGCCGGTCATCCGCCCGTAGACGAGGGCCGGGTTGCGGGCGTGGCAGGGCTCGGGTCCCACGCCGAGGCGCTCGGCGACGCCGGGGCGGTAACCCTCGACCAGGATGTCGGCGCGGGCGGCCAGGCCGATCACCTGGTCAGGACCGTCCGGTGCCTTCAGGTCGACGACCACCGAGCGCTTGTTGCGGTTGGTGACGTCGTACGCCGGGTCGATCGCGAGGCCGGGGCCGCCGGGACGGTCCACGCGCACGACGTCGGCGCCGAGGTCGGCCAGGAACATGGCGGCGAACGGGCCGGGCCCGATGCCGGCCAGCTCGAGGACGCGCACGCCGGTGAGCGGGCCGTGTCCTGGCGTCCTTGCCGTGGTCATCCAGCCCCCTGCTGTGACACATCCGATGTAACACCAGTGATGCTAAGAACGGGTTCCACTGGGCACAAGACCCGAACGAGCAAGCGCTTAGCAATCTGCCCGACGGGTCAGCTCCCGTCCAGCTCCGCTATCAGCCGCTTGGGCGCGATCACCCGGTAGCTCTCCTCCACCCAGTCGCAGAGCACCTCCGCGGCCGGGGCACCCTGCTGCCCCAGGGGGATGCTCACCCAGCCCGCCTTGCCCAGGCCGTAGCCGGCGGGCTCGGCTCCGGGACACGCCAGCGCGTGCGCGTGCGCCGTCTCGTCCTTGAGCTTCACCGTCACACCAAGGGGGTAACTGCCGTCCTCGACGCCGAGGAAGACGAACACCTTCTTGTTGACCTTCGCGACGGACTCGCCCCAGGGGAACTCCTCGACGGCACCCGGCAGCCCCAGCGCGAACGCGCGCACCTTCTCCCACTTCTTCAGGGCATTCCTGGGCACGGCCATCGTCGTCCTCCGGGCTCGTCGTCGGGCTCCGCACTCCTCACGCTAGCCTCGGCCACCGACAGCGGCACGGGCTGCACGACCGAGGGGTGTCATGAGCAGGCTGAACAGGACGGACCGTCCGTACGACATCGTGCTCTTCGGAGCCACGAGTTTCGCCGGAACGCTCACCGCGGAGTACCTCGCGGCCCACGCGCCCGAGGGGCTGCGGTGGGCGATCGCGGGCCGCAGCGCGGAGAAGCTGGAGCGGCTGCGGGAGCGGCTGCCCGGCGGCGCGGAGGTCGGGGTGCTGCGGGCGGACGTCTCCGACCCGGCGTCGGTGCGCGCCCTCACCGAGCACGCGCGCGTGGTGGGCACGACGGTCGGCCCGTACATCACGTACGGCGAGGAACTCGTCGCCGCCTGCGCGGACACCGGGACCGACTACCTCGACCTCTGCGGCGAGCCCGAGTTCGTGGACCTGATGTACGTGCGGCACGACGCACGCGCGCGTGAGACCGGGGCACGGCTGGTGCACGCCGCCGGTTTCGACTCGGTCCCGCACGACCTGGGCGTGTACTTCACCGTGCAGCAGCTGCCCGAGGACGTGCCGCTGACCGTGGAGGGCTTCGTGACCGCCGACGCGGCGTTCTCGGGCGGGACCTTCGCCTCCGCTCTCAACCAGTTCGCGCGGCAGCGGGAGATGGCGGCCGCCGCGCGGGACCGGCGGCGGCACGAGCCGCGGCTGGTGGGCCGGCGGGCGTCGGCGCCGGTGGGTTCGCCGCGGTTCGCCAAGGAGGTCGGCGCGTGGGCGCTGCCGATGCCGACCATCGACCCGCAGATCGTGCGGCGCTCGGCGTCGGCACTCGAGCGGTACGGCCCCGACTTCCGCTACCGGCAGTACGCGGCCGTCCGGCACCTGCCCGTCGCGGTGGGCGGTGTCGCGGCCGTCGGCGCCCTGGTCGCGGCGGCCCAGGTGCCGTCGGCGCGGCGCTGGTTGTCCGGCCGGCTCAGGCCCGGAGACGGGCCGAGCCCCGAGAAGCGGGCGAAGAGCTGGTTCTCCCTGCGCTTCGTGGGCGAGGGCGGCGGCCGGCGGGTGTACACGGAGGTCTCGGGCGGCGATCCCGGCTACGACGAGACGGCGAAGATGCTCGCCGAGTCGGCGCTGTGCCTGGCCTTCGACGATCTTCCGAAGACGGCGGGGCAGGTCACCACGGCGGTGGCGATGGGCGACGCGCTGACCGGCCGGCTGCGCGCGGCGGGCATCCGCTTCCGCGTCGTGTCGACCCGCTGAAGGGACCCCGAGGGGTTCCGTTCCGGCCTAGAGCGGCCACTCGGCGATGGTGTAGATCATCCCGGCGATCCAGCCGAGCCCCGCCAGCACGGCGAGGATCAGCCCTATGGTGACGGCCCGCTCGACCGTCTGGGTCGGGCCGGCAACGGGCTTGGGGGCGCGGTGCGTTGTCATGCGCCCCAGCCTGCCGACGGGGGCGGGGCCGGGCATCCGTACAGGTACTCAGAGCCGGTACTCAGACCTGCCGCCCGCCCTGCGCGGGCCCTCCTCTCCGGTTTGAGACTTTCTGCCTTCCGCTCCTGGCGACATCTCGAAAAGTGCCACAAAGGAGTTCAATGAAATCATTGAAGGCATGAAGTTCCTTCTCGAAGTCACCATGGACGACGCGGCGTTGACCGAGGACCCGGCGGGCGAGCTGGGCCGGATCCTCAGGTACTGGGGCGGCAATCTGCGCCACTACGCGCTCCGGCCCGGGGACGGATCGCTCGTCTACGACTCGGAGTACCGCGAGGTGGGCAGCTGGAGCGTGACCGATCAGGCGGAGTAGGTCTCCCGCAGCGCCGTCCGGCAGAGCGCGTCCGCCCTTCGCGTGGTCTCCGGGAGGCGGTACCCGGGTGTCAGCGCGAGGGTGTGGGCGCAGGCGTTCGCCAGGGTCACGCGGTGGCCGACGGAGACGAAGACCGGCTTGACGCCGTCGCGCGTGCGCAGGGCGCGGCCGACCTCCTCGGAGCCGGCGAGCAGCGCCGCGGTGCTGCCGCGGGGGGTGTCCGGGTCGTCGTAGGTGAAGGTGAAGGGGTTCTTGGCGACGCCGATCGTGGGCAGGCCGGTCAGGACGCCGAGGTGGCTGGCGAGGCCGAAGCGGCGGGGGTGGGCGAGGCCGTAGCCGTCGCAGACGACCAGGCCGGGCGGACACGGCAGGGCGTCGAGGGCGGCGAGGACCGTGGGGATCTCGCGGAAGGCGAGCAGTCCGGGCACGTAGGGGAAGGAGACCCGGCCCACGGCCGTGGCCTCGGCGACGACGTCGAGACTCGACGCGTCCAGGACGACCGCGGCCGCCGCCACGACGTCCCGTTCGTCGTCGTAGGCGACGTCGACCCCTGTCACATGGCCCGTCCCGGGCGGCGGCCCCGGTTCGTCGAGGATCACACGCTCGCGGAGTTCGTCCTGGACTGCGCGGGCCTGTTCCTCGGTGGCGGGCCAGTCCTCGGGGATGCGTACGGTCGTCGTCATGGTGCCCCTGAGCCTATGGGCTGCCGAGCCTATGCGCCTGAGGCTGCGGGCTGCTGAGGCTGCGGGCTGCGCGAAGGCCGGCGGGACCCGGGAGTCCCGCCGGCCCAGGGGGTGTGCGAATCACTTGCCCAGCGCGCGCTGGAGCTGGCTCTTGTTCATGTTGGAACGGCCTTCGACGCCGCGGCGCTTGGCCTCCTGGTACAGCTGGTCGTAGGTGGGCCCCTGGGAGCCCTGGCCGGAGCGCTGGCCGCCGCGCTTGCCGGACGACATGTCCTTGGTGGAGGTGCGGCTGGCCGTCTTCGACTCACCGGAGCGGGCGCGTTCCTTGTTCACCGTCCGCGAGGCGATCTCCTTGGCGCGGCCGGTGCTCTCGCCCCGGTCCTGCGCACTCTTCTTGATGTGCTCGTACTGGCGCTCCCGCTTGGAGCTCGAACCGCGTGGCATGACCGCTCACTTCCTTTCAGCTTCAGTGAACGAGTACCCACACTGCCAACAATCAGGGCATACCGCGCGCTCAATGCTCCAGGCGGGCAACCCGCCCCTTTTCACCAGCGGCCCAGCACCCTTGGTCCGGGGTGCAGTCGACGGTGTCGTAGGAGCCGGTGTCGACCGTGCGCCAGGTGCGGCCGCCGTCCGTGGTGAGGTCGGTGCCGGTGGGGCCGACGGCGAGGGCGGCGGTGCGGCTGTGCGGCAGCCAGGCGACGCCGGAGCGGTAGGCGGGCGGGGGTGCGGCGGCGGGGCGCCAGGTGCGGCCGGCGTCGCCGGTGCGCGCGGCGGCGTTCGGTGAGGGCCGTCCGGGGGTGAAGTCGCCGCCGACGGCGAGACCGTGGGCGCGGTCGCGGAAGGCCAGGGCGAAGACACCGCGGGCCGGATCGCCCGCCGGGAGGGGCGTGTCGGTGGCCGTCCAAGTGTGTCCCCGGTCGTCGGAGTGCAGCACGCGCGCGTGCGCGGCCCCGCCGGTGGCGAGCCAGACGTCCTTCGGCCCGGAGGCGACCAGACACTGGCCGCTCGCGGCGAATCCCGCCTCACCCTCCTGCGCGGCCGGCATGCCCTCGTCCGGCAGCACCTTCCAGGATCGTCCGCCGTCGCGGGTCGACAGGATGCGGAACTTCCCGTCCACCGGGTCGCTCATCGCGAGGCCGTGGCGGCGGTCGAAGAAGGTGAGGCAGTCGTAGAAGGCCTTCGGGTCGGGGTTGCGGAAGGACTCCGTCCAGGTCCCTCCGCCGTCGTCGGTGCGGTACACGCGGGACGCCTCGCCCTCGCCGATGGCCAGGACCACGGCCCGCCGCGCGTCGAACGCCTCGACGTCCCGGAACTGCAAACCCGCCGCGCCCGGAGGCGAGACGTTCCGCCAGGTGGCGCCGCCGTCGGTGGTGCGCAGGACGGTGCCGCCGGTCCCGGCGAGCCAGGCGGTGTTCCGGCTGACGGCGGCCAGGCCGCGGAACCGTACCTCCGGGGTGCCGGTGTCCTTGAGCTCCCAGTGCGGCACCCGGCGCTCCGGCTGGTGCGCCTGCGCCGGTACGGCTGTCAGGGCCGCGAGTGCGACCAGCGCCGCCGCCCCCGCCGCCGCTCCGGTCGCCCTGCTCAGTGTCCGACCCGTCCGTCGCGTGCTCCCCAAACGCCTCATGGCCGGCGAAGCTAGCCCACCCCCCGGGAGCCGTCCAGATGGCCTCACCCCGTGCCGCGGGTGGTCCGGTGGACGCCACAAGTGCCCTGCAAAGAACACGAGGAGAGCCACATCACTCTGGTGCATGAACGCGGTGACAGAGGTCACTCGCACTTCGTGTGCACGGATTGGCTGATTCCGTCGTCTCTTCCAGTGCCCGGCCTCATCCGCCCGGAAGTGTCCCGTCCAGCCGTCACAAGGGAGCAAGGCGTTGTCCATCGTCATCGAGCAGCCCGTGGAGGCCCGCCTCGTCGCCGCCGCGCCGCGTATGCCCAGCATTCCCGCGACGCTCCACTACGACCGACGTGATCCGTTCGCCGTCCGCATGACCTTCCCCGCCCCGGCCACGCTGGAGGGCGTCGAGGTCTGCTGGACCTTCTCCCGCGAGTTGCTCGCCGGGGGCCTCAGGAACGCCGAGGGCCACGGCGACGTACGGGTGCGGCCGTACGGCTACGACCGCACGGTGCTGGAGTTCCACGCTCCCGAGGGCACCGCCGTCGTGCACGTCCGTTCCGGCGAGGTGCGCCGGTTCCTGGAGGCCACGAGCGAGCTGGTGCCGATCGGTCTGGAGCATCTCCAGCTGGATCTGGACCACGGCCTGGCGGAGCTGATGCGGGACGCGTGCTGAGCTGACGCGTGCTGGACTGACGTCGCCGTGTCCGGCAGCTCCCGCGCGCCCCGGGGTTGAAGGTCCCCTGCTCGAGCGAAGCCAGGAGCTGCGTCGGGCAGGACCAGCGGGGCCCCGGCGAGGGCAACTCGACCAGCGGTTGATGGGCCACGGTCGGCAGGAATCCGGCGCGGAGGCCCAGCGCCCCGAGGTTCTCGACGGCCTCGGCGGCTTCCGCGGATCAGCGCGGAGCCGTCGCCGTCGCGGCGAGCGCCGTACGGATCTCGCGGACGATCTCCCTGAGCCCGGGCTCCGACGCCACGGCACGCTCCGCCAGCTCCCGCACGCGCGGCTCGTGGGCGCGGACGTCCTCTCCGGGGAGCAGTTCCGCCGAGGCGGCCAGCGTCACGAGCGCCGCGTCCCGCTCGGAGATCCGGGCGACCGGCTGCGGCCCCCGGAGGACCTGACGCGTCTCCTCCCGCAGCGCCTCCACGGCGGCGACGCGCTCCAGCGCGTACTCCACGGACGGGAACACCCCGAGGACCCGCTTCTTCTCCGCCCGCAGGCACCCCTCGGCCACCAGCTGCTCCCGCACCGCGTCGAGGGTCACCCGCGAGCGCAGCGTCACCCAGGTCCGCCAGGGGTGCGGGCACGACTCGCGGACGAGTTCCAGCAGCCCGTCGAGGACGGCGTCACCCGTGCCGGAGTCCAGGTCGACCGGCGTGGCGATGCCGTCCTCGTCGACGAGCAGGCCGCGCCGGGCCAGCTCGGTGAGGGCACCGGCCCGTACCGGGCCGAGCAGGTGGACGGTACCGGTGTCCGCCGACCGCGCGGGGTCCCAGGCCAGCAGGCAGAGCCGGGCCGGCAGCGAGAGCGGGCCGTTGGGCACGGGGCCTCCTCGGGGAGGGAAGATCGGGTCTCACGTTAATTCGTTGACAGGCCCGACGCCCCCTCGTACGTTGTACAGCGTCCTGTTGCCGCCGATTGGAGAAGGACGTTGCTCGTCTGAGGTCCTGAGACACCGCGTCACCCACACCAGGTGGGTGCGCTGCGTGCGACCTCGGCGTTCGAGCCGTCCTCCGGTACAGGGCTTTTCTCATGCCCCTGGAGCCCTCCTCCCTGGTCGCAGGTGTCTCGACACGCGTTTGCCCCTGACCGCATCAAGCAACCGCGAAAGAGGCCCGCATGCCTACTTCCATCACTGTCACCTCCCTCGCCTTCACCTGGCCCGACGGCACCCCCGTCTTCGAGGACCTCGACGTCTCCTTCGGTCCGGGCCGGACCGGCCTGGTCGGCGTCAACGGATCGGGGAAATCAACCCTGTTGAAGCTGATCGCCGGTGAACTCGCCCCGGCCGACGGCACCGTCCGCATGGCCGGCGAGGTCGGGTACCTCCCGCAGAACGTCACGCTCGACACCACCCTGCGTGTCGACGAGGCGCTCGGCATCGCCGACCGCCGGGCCGCGCTGCACGCCATCGAGGCCGGCGACGTGGCCGAGGCGCACTTCGAGACCGTCGGCGACGACTGGGACGTGGAGGAGCGCGCCCTGGCCACCCTCGGCGAACTGGGGCTCGGACACGTGGAGTTGGACCGCACGATCGGCGAGGTGTCGGGCGGCGAGTCGGTGCTGCTGCGGCTGGCCGCGCTACTGCTGCGCCGGCCCGACGTGCTGCTGCTCGACGAGCCGACCAACAACCTCGACCTGTACGCGCGCAGGCGGCTGTACGCGACCGTCGAGTCCTGGCCGGGCGTGATGGTCGTCGTCAGTCACGACCGGGAACTGCTGGATCTCGTCGACCAGATCGCTGACCTGCGCTCCGGGGAGATCACCTGGTACGGCGGCAACTACTCCGACTACGAGGAGGCCCTCGAGATCGAACAGGAGGCGGCCGAGCGCATGGTGCGCGTCGCCGAGGCCGACTTCCGCAAGCAGAAGCGCGAACTGACCGACGCTCAGGTCAAGCTGGCCCGTCGCAAGCGGTACGGGCAGAAGATGTGGGACCAGAAGCGTGAGCCGAAGATCGTCATGGGGGCGCGCAAGCGCGCGGCGCAGGAGTCCGCGGGCAAGCACCGGATCATGCACGAGGAGAAGCTCGCCGAGGCCAGGGAGCGGCTGGACGAGGCGGTGGAGGCCGTGCGGGACGACGACGAGATCCGCGTCGACCTGCCGTACACGGCCGTGCCGCCGGGACGGACCGTCCTGACCCTCCAGGATCTCGGGCTCCGGTACGGCGCCCGTGTTGCGGGCGGTTTCGAGCTGCGCGGTCCCGAGCGGGTCGCGTTGATCGGGCGCAACGGCGCGGGCAAGACGACGATGCTGCGCACGATCACCGGGGAGCTCGCTCCCGAGTCGGGCGAGGTGACGGCGCACGTCCCGCTGCGGTTCCTGCCGCAGCGGCTCGACGTCCTCGACGGGGAGCGGACCGTCGCCGAGAACGTGGCCCGGTTCGCGCCGGCCGCCACCAACAACCGGGTCCGGGCCCGCCTGGCCCGCTTCCTGTTCCGAGGCGCCCGGGCCGACCAGAAGGCGGCGACGCTGTCCGGCGGCGAACGCTTCCGGGCGGCGCTGGCCGCGCTGATGCTGGCCGAGCCCGCACCGCAGCTGCTCATGCTGGACGAGCCGACCAACAACCTCGACATGGCCAGCGTGCGGCAGCTGACCACGGCCCTGGAGTCGTACGAGGGGGCGCTGATCGTCGCCAGTCACGACCTGCCGTTCCTGGAGTCGATCGGCATCACGCGCTGGCTGCTGCTGGAGGACGGAGAACTGAAGGAAATCACGCCAGAGGCTGTCGGGTTTCCCGCCTAGCGTCGGTGGCATGACCGACTTCCTGCACGATGTCATCACCCTGACCGGAGCCCGCGAGAACAACCTCAAGGACGTCACCCTCCGCATCCCGAAAGGCCGGCTGACCGTGTTCACCGGCGTTTCGGGGTCGGGGAAGTCGTCCGTCGTCTTCGACACGATCGCGGTGGAGTCGCAGCGCCAGCTGAACGAGACGTACCCGTGGTTCGTCCGCAACCGGCTGCCCAAGTACGAGCGGCCGCACGCGGACGGCATGGAGAACCTCTCCCCCGCGATCGTCGTCGACCAGCGGCCGGTCGGCGGCCACTCGCGGTCGACCGTCGGCACCATGACGGACATCTACTCGGTGATCCGTGTGCTGTTCTCCCGGCACGGCGTCCCGAGCGCCGGGCCGGCGACCGCGTACTCGTTCAACGACCCGTCGGGCATGTGCCCCGAGTGCGACGGCCTCGGCCGGACGGTACGGCCCGACTGGGACCGCATCCTGGATCCCGAACGCTCCCTCGCGGGCGGGGCGGTCCGCTTCCCGCCGTTCGCCGCGGGCACCTGGCAGGGCCAGGCCTATACGAACAGTGCCGACCTGGACCCGGACAAGCCGGTGGGGCGGTTCACCGCCGCCGAGCGCGAGTTCCTGATGCGCGGACGGCCCGGCAGCAAAGTCACCGTCAACGGCAGCGGCGGCACCTGGACCACCGACTACGAGGGGCTGGCCGACCGTTTCGAGCGGCTGTACCTGAAGCGGGACCTGTCGGCCATGAGCCAGAAGACCCGCGACCTGGTCCGGGAGTTCCTGGTGGAGGGCACCTGCCCGGCCTGTCAGGGAGCGCGGCTCAACGCGGCGGCGCTCGCCACCCGGATCGGCGGCCGGAACATTGCCGACTGCACACGGATGCAGGTCACGGACCTGATCGCCGTACTGAAGGAGATCGACGACCCGGTGGCCGGGCCCATCGCGGGAGCGGCCGTGGCCGCGCTGGAGCGCGTCGAGGCGATCGGCCTCGGCTACCTCAGCCTCGACCGGGAGACGGCGACCCTCAGCGGCGGGGAGGGGCAGCGGCTGAAGACGGTGCGGCACCTGGGCTCCAGCCTGAGCGGGATGACGTACATCTTCGACGAGCCGAGTGTCGGCCTGCACCCGCGCGACGTGGGCCGTCTCGGCGATCTGCTGCTGCGGCTGCGCGACAAGGGCAACACCGTGCTGGTCGTCGAACACGACCCGGACGTCATCGCGCTGGCCGACCACGTCGTCGACATGGGCCCCGGGGCCGGCGCCGAGGGCGGCCGCGTCGTGTTCGAGGGCCCGCCGGGCGAACTGGCCGCCTCGGACACGCTCACCGGGCGCTGTCTGCGCCGCCGTACGGCGGTCAAGGAACAGGTACGGCAGGCCGACGGCGAGCTGTGGGTCAAGGGCGCCGGCCGGCACAACCTGCGCGACGTGACCGTGCGGTTCCCGGCCGGTGTGCTCACGGCCGTGACCGGGGTGGCGGGATCCGGGAAGAGCACCCTGGTCGGGGAGTTCACCGCCGCCCACCCCGACGCGGTGGTCGTCGACCAGTCGTCGATCGGAATCTCCGGCCGGTCCACTCCGGCGACCTACCTGGGGATCATGGACACGGTACGCAAGATCTTCGCCCGCGAGACGGGAGCCGAGGCGGGCTTCTTCAGCTTCAACTCCAGCGGCGCCTGCGGCACCTGCGAGGGCCGGGGCATCATCTACACCGACCTCGCCTTCATGGACCCGGTGACGACGACCTGCCACGACTGCGAGGGGCGGCGCTTCAAGGAGGAGGTGCTGCGGCTGACCGTGCGGGACAGCTCCATCGCCGACGTCCTGGAGATGACGGCCGAGCAGGCGCTCGGCTTCTTCGACGACCCGGGCGTACGGCGCCGGTTGCGCGCCCTGCGGGACGTCGGACTGACGTATCTGACGCTCGGCCAGCCCCTTTCCACGCTCTCCGGCGGCGAGCGGCAGCGCATCAAGCTGGCCACGCGGCTGCACCGGACGGGCGCGGTCTACGTGCTCGACGAGCCGACGACCGGGCTGCACATGGCAGACGTGGAGGGACTCGTCGCCCTCCTGGACCGGCTGGTCGACACGGGCAACACGGTCGTCGTCGTGGAACACAACCTGGACGTGATCGCCCGGGCCGACTGGGTGATCGACCTCGGCCCGGACGGCGGCCGGGACGGCGGCGAGGTCGTCTTCGAGGGGACGCCGCGACAGCTCCTTGACGCGCGGGGGTCGTTCACCGGGGAGCACCTGCGGCGGGCGGTGGCGGCATCGGCCGTCACCGTGCCGGTGTGAGCTCCCCGGTGAGCGGGACGTCCGGGAGCGCCGTGTTGCTGACGACGGCGAGGCGCGGGCCGCCAGGGCCGTGCTGCCACTGCCCGCCGACCAGCGGCAGCAGGGCGATGTTGGTGGTCGGTCCGCGGGTCCAGTCGAGGGTGCCGGCGATGGTGTCGAGGGTCGTCCCGGCGAGGGCCTGCGCGACGGACGCCCGGTCGGTGGGGTCGGCCGCGACGGAGAGGGCGTGGTGGGCGGTCTCCACGAGGGCGTGGGCGAGGCCGAGGGGCTGGAGCCAGCCGGCGCCGGTGTCCTGCCGGTAGGCACGGGCCAGTTCGGCGCAGGTGGTGCCGTCCAGGCTGGAGCGGTAGGGGTGGCCGGGGCTCCAGTAGACGAGGGTGGCCACGCGCGCGTCGGCGAGTTCGCCGTGGACGTCGGGGGCGGGGGTGGTGTGGGTGTGCGGGTAGGTCAGCCAGCGCGAGCAGGTGATCAGCCGCGGACGCAGCCCCGCCTGGCGGGCCTGGCGGTGGAAGAGGGCGAGGTCGGTGGCGGTGGCGGCGCTGGTGACGAGGCCTGCACCGTGCTCCCGCAGCCGCCCGACCTGTGCGTGGAAGCCGTCGGCCGGTTCCCGGTAGGCGCCCAGGTCGACCAGGGTGTGCCCGCGGGCGGACGTCACCGGGGCGAAGCCGTAGCGGTGATGGCGCAGCAACTGCCCTTGCAGGTCGTCGTTCCACAGGCAGCCGACGGCGCCCGCGTCGTCGACGCGCTTCCACAGGTCGGCGAAGACGGCCGCGATGTCGTCCAGTCCCCACGCGAAGTGGTACGTCCACCGGAAGCGGTGCCCCGGCTCGGCACCGCGCGCGTCGACGTACGCCTGCCACGGGAACGTGGTCGACACACAGGGGATCCCGGACTCTTCGCAGGCGTCGGTGACGGCGGGCAGCACCCGGGTCCCGGCCATGGTGAGCACGAGGTTCGCCCCGTCGGCGCCGGCCAGGTCCCGTACGGCCCGCCGGGCCGCACCGGGATCCGAGCGGCTGTCGCGCACGGCGACGGTCACGTCGTGGCGGCGGCCGCCGTTGCGGACCTGCCTCAGCAGGGGTGCGAGCCTGCGCAGCACATAGGACAGCGGTGACCCGAGAGGGGCCAGTCGACCCGTCAGTGGCGCTACCACGCCCACGCACAAAGAAGGTGACGACATCGAGGCCCCTCTCTTCACTGAATCGGTGCGGCCGTCAGTGGCCGGAGCGGTCCTTGGTCACGCAGGTGGTCTCGCTGAACACCGCCACCGTCTCGTTGCCGCAGTTGTTGCTGTGGCCGGAGGCGTTCCGGGCGAAGAGCAGGTTGGACAGGACACCGCCGCTCGGGCCCGCCTGGTCCCCGCCGCCCTTGCCGTCGTCCTCGGTGACACAGGTGCGCTCCTTGAACAGCGCGACCTTGCCCGTGCCGCAGAGGTTGGCGTGGCCGGAGGAGTTCCTGCCGGAGACGTTGGACAACACACCGCCCGCCCCCGCGTCGCCGTCCCCGGCATGGGCCGTGGCCATGCCGGCGGGAACAGCCATCAGCATCCCCGCGATCGAGGCCACTACCGCGATACGTCGCGTGCCGTACATCTCTGTCGGTTTCCTTCCGCTGGACCGGTC
Organism: Streptomyces azureus; assembly: GCF_001270025.1. Taxonomy (NCBI): domain Bacteria; kingdom Bacillati; phylum Actinomycetota; class Actinomycetes; order Kitasatosporales; family Streptomycetaceae; genus Streptomyces; species Streptomyces azureus. Next base: position 28,277 of record NZ_DF968217.1, read on the forward strand.
CTGGCCGGTTCGGCCGGGATCACTTCGCCTAACGACGCCTCCGTAGATCGGCATGGGCCGCGACCAGGTGAATCATCTGCAAGACGGTTGATCAGGTACTCCGACGTGATGCCGGGTGCGCGGGCGTTGACGCGTCAAGGTGCGGTCCGCGCCGTGGACCGATGGGGTGGTTTGGCGCTCCGCCGGCCGATCAGGCGTGCGGGCCCGCGAAGACTGGGGTGCGGGGTGGCGCGGGGCCACCGGGAGGGGGCGGACCTGCTGCGGACCGAGCCGTCCTGCTGGCATCTGGAGCCCGGCGCGGACTGGCACGGCTTCCCCGGGCTGACCGACGGCTACTGCATGCTCGACCCGATCAAGGTCACGCTGACCTGCCCGGGGATCAGTGCCACGGGCGAGGTGTCCGACCGGGGCATCCCCGCGCGGGTGCTCACCGCGTATCTGGGGACGCGGGGCATCGTCGTGGAGAAGACCGACGGCTACACCACGCTGGTGCTGTTCTCCATGGGCATCACCAAGGGCAAGTGGGGCACGCTGCTGGACGCCCTGATGGACTTCAAGGACCTGTACGACGGTGACGCCCCGCTCGACCGTGTACTGCCCGCACTGGTCGCCGATCACCCGCGGCGCTACGCCGGGCTGACCTTGAGCGAGCTGTGCCAGGAGATGCACGACCATCTGCGCGCGCTCCGCCTGGCCGAGCTCCTCGACACCGCCTTCCGGCAACTGCCGGAGCCCGTCGTCCCGCCCCAGCCGTGCTACCAGCGCCTGATCCGCGGCGGCACGGAACGGATCCGCCTGACCGACGCGCCCGGTCGCGTCGCCGCCGCCATGGTCACCGTGACACCGCCCGGCATCCCCGTCGTCATGCCGGGCGAGAGCGTCGGCGCCGCGGACGGCCCGCTGCTGCGGTACCTGACCGCGCTGGAGTCCTTCGACCGCCGCTTCCCCGGCTTCGGCAGCGAGACCCACGGAGTGGTCCGCGACCCCGACACCGGCGACTACCTGATCGAGTGCCTCCGCCCGGACACACCCGAGCGTGCCGACGGTACGACGACGCCGGCACAGCGAAGCGCCCCGGAGGGCGCCGAGCCGGTGGGGTGAGTCCGGGACGGCGACGGCTGACGCCGGGCCGCCCGGCCGGCTGCCGAGGTTCGGCCTGGCTGGCGGCCTGCGGCAGCGCGCTTTGGGCTGACCACCGACCGGCGTCTCGGCGGAGCACCCAGGCGATTCCAGGTGCGGGTCCGCTGCCGACGTGGCCGGCTGCCGGCCCGGGTCTGCGTCCGGCCGGTCCACCGCCCCGCACCGCTGGGGCGGGGGGGGCCACCCCGTGCCGGCAGCGGACCGGCCCGGGACCGGCACTCGCCCGGATACCGCTGATGCGCCGGGCCCAGAACCGCCCAGGCCAGGTGCCGCCCGGGTCGGCACCCGCGTCGAATGCCCCCACTGAGACGCCAGGCCTGGAACCGCCCAGACCAAGGGCCACCCGGGCCGACGGAAACAGCCCGGCATCAGCACCCGCCCGAACCCCCCGCTGAAACGCCTGGCCAGGTACAGGCAGGCGCGGCTGAAGGCGCTCCCCCCTGCCGCCCGTCGAGGTACCGGACCGCCCCACCCCCTCCCTCCCACTCCCCCGGGGGTGTCGTCACTCGGCGTCGCCCTGCATGATGGTCGGCTGACGCCCGATGGGTTCCGGCCGATCCCGGAGGCTCCGTCGGCGCTGTCCAGACACGTCCATCCGATACGGAGTCACGCTCGTGCCCAGCAAGAAGGCCCTCGTCCGCCGCCCCAGCCCGCGTCTTGCCGAAGGGCTGGTGACACACATCGAGCGGGAGAAGGTCGACGCCGACCTCGCGGTCGAGCAGTGGGAGGCGTATGTGAAGGCCCTGCGCACGCACGGCTGGGAGACCGTCGAGGTGGACCCGGCCGACGACTGCCCGGACTCGGTGTTCGTCGAGGACACGGTCGTGATGTACAAGAACGTGGCGCTGATCGCCCGCCCGGGCGCCGAGTCCCGGCGTGAGGAGACCGCCGGGGTCGAGGAGGCCGTGGCCGGTCTGGGCTGCTCGGTGAACTGGATCTGGGAGCCGGGCACGCTGGAGGGCGGCGACGTACTGAAGATCGGCGACACCGTGTACGTGGGCCGGGGCGGGCGCACCAACGCCGCCGGCGTCCAGCAACTGCGGGCCGCGTTCGAGCCGCTGGGCGCGCGGGTCGTCGCCGTACCGGTGAGCAAGGTGCTGCACCTGAAGTCGGCGGTCACGGCGCTGCCGGACGGGACGGTCATCGGGCACATCCCGAAGATGGACGTGCCGTCGCTGTTCGCGCGCTTTCTGCCGGTGCCGGAGGAGGCCGGTTCGCATGTGGTGCTGCTCGGTGGTGACAAACTGCTGATGGCGGCGAGCGCGCCGAAGACCGCGGAGCTGTTCGCGGACCTGGGGTACGAACCGGTCGTCGTGGACATCAGCGAGTTCGAGAAGCTCGAGGGATGTGTGACGTGCCTCTCGGTGCGGCTGCGGGGGCTGTACGCCTGACGGCTGGGCACTCCCCCTGTGCGGACCCTCGACCTGCGGGTCCGGGAGGCTGTGGAGCACGTACGGGCGACACCCCTGATCAGCCGCCTTTACGGCGCTCTTAACCTACGGCATCGTAACCTACGGAAACGTAGCCTACGGAAACGTAGCCTACGATGCCGTAGGTTACTGCTCACCGCTCGTACGCATGTCCCCCTGGAGAGTCCATGACGATCACCACTCCCCACCTCGGTAGCCCCGCCGGCGCCTGGACCGACGCTCAGCTGCTGTACGCCCTGGAGGAAGTGGTCGAGAAGGAACTCAACCGGCATCTGCAGGTCGCCAAGGACTGGATGCCGCACGAGTACGTGCCCTGGAGCGACGGGCGCAACTTCCCCGGCCTTTTCGAGGACGGCGAGGCCTGGGACAAGGAGCAGTCCAAGGTCACCGAGATCGGCCGCATCGCGCTCGTCGTGAACCTGCTGACCGAGGACAACCTGCCCAGCTACCACCACGAGATCGCCTCGCTCTTCGGCCGCGACGGCGCCTGGGGCACCTGGGTGCACCGCTGGACGGCCGAGGAGGGCCGGCACGGCATCGTGATGCGGGACTACCTGCTCACCTCGCGCGCGGTCGACCCGGACAAGCTGGAGCAGTTCCGCATGTCGCACATGAGCGAGGGCTTCGAGTCGGACAACCGGCACTCGATGCTGCACTCGATCGCCTACGTCGCCTTCCAGGAGCTGGCCACCCGCATCTCGCACCGCAACACCGGCCACCAGTCCGGCGACCCGGTCTGCGACCGCATGCTGGCCCGCATCGCGACCGACGAGAACCTGCACATGGTCTTCTACCGCAACCTCCTCAAGGCGGCGTTCGAGCTCGCGCCCGACCTGACCATGCAGGCCGTGCGGGACGTGGTCGTGAACTTCCGGATGCCCGGCCACGGCATCCCCGGGTTCGAGCGCGCCGCGGCCCAGATGGCGATCGGCGAGGTCTACAACATGCGCATCCACCACGACGATGTGCTCCAGCCCGTGCTGCGCTTCCTGAAGGTGCTGGACATCGACGGCCTGGGCGCCGAGGGCCGCAAGGCGCAGGAGGAACTCGGCCTGTTCATGGGCGGCCTGGACGCCGAGGCGTCGAAGTTCGACGAGAAGCTGGCCGCGCGCAAGGCCCGCATGGCGGCCCGGGCCGGCGCCTGACGGCCGACCCGGCACATCCGGTCCCACGGACTGCGAGGCCCCGACCGCCACGAGCGGCCGGGGTCTCCTCGGCGTTTCAGCGCCCTGCTCCCCGGCAGGCCGCCACCCGCGCGACGCGCGATGGCCTGCGGACGATGCGGCACACGGCTACCGCGACGTACGCCGCAGCTCCAGCCGCTCCTTCTCCGACAGACCGCCCCAGACACCAAAGCGCTCGTCGTTGTCCATCGCGTACTCCAGGCAGGCGTCACGGATCGGGCACATGCCGCAGATCCGCTTCGCCTCCCGCACCGAGCTGCCGGGCTCGGGGAAGAAGAAGTCCGCCCCGGTCTGCGCGCACAACGCCTCCTGCTGCCAGGCGAGTTCGGGCGAGATCATGGTGTCGATGTGCATGGTCAGAAGCGTTCCGGACGGCGAAAAACGTTCGATCAACGCGGGATCAACACCGCACTGACGGGCCTCCGGCCACCTTGATGGTCGCCCGCCGGACGGGCCGACGCACGGCGGCGCGCGGAAACCCGGCATCACGCCCTGACGGCGCTCCGGCGGCGCTTGTCAGTGGGCGGTGCGAGACTCGGCAGAGCAGACGAACGGGCTCCAGCGCGAGGAGGGCGACGATGCTCACCACCCGTTATGTGACCGGCGCTCCGAACTGGATCGATCTCGGCACACCCGACATCGAGGGCGCCGCCTCCTTCTACGGCGACCTGTTCGACTGGGAGTTCCAGCCCGGCGGACCCGAGGTCGGGGGCTACGGCCTCTTCCAGCTGGGCGGCAGAACCACCGCCGGTGGCATGCAGACCACCCCGGAGCAGGGCCCGCCCTCCTGGACGGTGTACTTCCAGGCCCCGGACGCGGACGCCACGGCGCGGGCGGCCGGGCAAGCGCGCGGGTCGGTGCGGATGCAGCCCATGGACGTGCAGGACCTGGGCCGCATGGCGATCCTCGCCGACCAGGCGGGGGTGCCTTTCGGCCTCTGGCAGCCGGGCCGCAACAAGGGCCTGGACGTCGTCCAGGAGCCCGGCTCTCTGTGCTGGCTCGAGCTGTACACGGCGGACGTCCCGGCCGCTGCCACCTTCTACCGCTCCGTGCTCGGCCTGGAGACCTTCGGCGTCGACTTCCCCGGCGGTACCTACACCACCTTCGCCCCGGCCGGAGAGGGCGAGGACGCCATGTTCGGCGGCGTCGTCCCGCTGGCCGGCGACCCGGCCGAGGAGGAGGCGCACTGGCTGCCGTACTTCGAGGTCGCCGACACGGACGCCACCGTCGCCCGGGCCCGGGAACGGGGCGGCACGGTCCGCATGCCCGCCACGGACCTGCCGGGCGTGGGCCGCATCGCCAAGCTCACGGACCCGTACGGGGCGCGTTTCGCGGTGATCCGCAGCGTGCCCCAGCCGGGCTGAGGCACGCCCGCCGGATTACACGGACGCCCGCCGGCCTACGCGGACGCCCTCCGCACCAGCGTCGTAGGCAGGACCACACTGGAGGGCGTGCCGCCCACGCCCTCCTGCGGAGTGCCGCGGTCGAGCCCCCGCAGCAGCAGTCGGGCCATCAGGCGGCCCATCTCCTCGATGTCCTGACGGACCGTCGTGAGGGGCGGATCGGTCTGTTCCGCGACGGGCAGCATGTCGTCGAAGCCGATCACGGCGACGTCGTCGGGGACACGGCGTCCGGTCTCGCGCAGGACGCGCAGCGCCCCCGAGGCCGTGAGGTCGTTGGCGGCGAACACCGCGTCCACGTCCGGGCAGCGGTCGAGGAGCTCGCGCATCGCCCGCTCGCCGCCGGCCGGGGTGAAGTCGGCCTCGGCGATCAGCCGCGGGTCGGCGTCCACCATGACGTCCCGGTAGCCGTCGAGCCGGTCGACGGCGGACGTCTGGTCGAGGGCGCCGGTGATGTGCGCGATACGGGTGCGGCCGAGGCCGGCCAGGTGGCGGACGGCGTCGCGGGCACCGCCGCGGTTGTCGCTGTCGACGTACACCACGCCGCGCCGGTCTCCGCTCCAGCCGGGACGCCCGCCGAAGACGGTGGGGACGCCGGCCCGCTGGATCAGCTCCGGCAGCGGGTCGTCGAGGTGCAGGGAGAAGACGAGGGCCCCGTCGACATGCCCGCCGGCGAGGTACCGGCCGACCCGGGCGTGGTCGTCCCGGCCCTCCGTGAGCAGCAGCACGAGCTGGTTGTCGTGGGCCGTGAGTTCCTTGCTGATGCCGCGCAGCTGGAGCGCGAAGAACGGGTCGGCGAACACGCGGGTCTCCGGTTCGGCGACGACGACCGCGATCGCGTCGTGCCGCCGGGTCACCAGGCTGCGGGCCGCCTGGTTGGGCACGTACCCGAGCTCCTCCACCGCCTTGCGGACCCGCTCGACGAGGATGTCCCTGACCCCGTCACCGCCGTTGACCACGCGCGAGACGGTCGCCCGCGAGACACCGGCCCGGGCGGCCACGGCCTCCAGGGTGGGACGCGGCGCTGTGTCGGTCACTTCGGGGCTCCTCACCTGCGGTTGCGGATCAGGATAGCCCCGGTGGCGGAGTGTGGTGAGAGCGCTCTCCAGCTGACCGGAGAGCGCCCGGGCTCACGCGCCCGTCAGTGTTCGTGGCCGCCCCCCGGCGGCTCCTTGCCGTGCTCGTGCGGGTCGTAGCCGGGAATCGTCCCGTCCGGCTTCTTCACCAGGAACAGGCCGACCATCCCCATGTCGGAGTGGCTCTGCACGTGGCAGTGGTACATCCAGGCGCCGGCGCCGACCCCCTCCCCCGCGATGACCTGGAAGCCGAACGAGTCGGCCGGGCCCGTGATCTTGTTGTCGATGACCTGACTGGGGTCGTCGGGGCCGGTCAGCATGCCGGTGCGGTTGTCCGCCCAGCGGTGACCGTGCATATGGAACGTGTGGTAGAACTCGCCGTGCGTGATCACGACGAACTCGACGCGATCCCCCACCGTGGCCTCGAAGTCGGGCCCGGAGTGCGGCGGCCTGTTGTTGATGAGCATGTCGTTGAACACGACCGTGTGCGTGCGGTCCGGCAGGACGTCACCCTTGCGCCGGACGATGACCGGGCCGTACAGGCCCTTCTGGAGTCCCTGCGTGCCGTGGTCCGTGCCGACGACGTGGTCGTGGTAGTGCCAGTAACCCGCGCTGCCCGCCCGCCAGGTGCCGTCCTTGCGGCGGCCGGGGGCGTGGGTGCGCCAGGTGTAGGTGCGGGTGCCGCCCGGCTCGACATGGCTGCGGTTCAGCTTGGTGCCGTCGCTGGTGATCTCGTAGTCCAGGCCGTGGACGTGCAGGCTCACCGCCACGTCCATGGTGTTCTCGAACTCGATGTGCAGCGTGTCGCCCTCGTTGAGCTCGATCAGCGGGCCGGGGACGGTCGCCTTGCCCTTCTCCAGGCCGTAGCCCATCTGTCCGTCGGCGAGCTTCTCCGCGTACAGCTTGATGCGTCTCACCTCACCTCCGGCCGGTGCCGTCTTCGCCGGTCCGGTCGCGCTGGTGGCCTCCGGCGCCACGGACAACGATGTCGCGACGGCCGCGCTCCCCAGCAGGACCCGCCGGTTGAAGCTGCGTCTGTCCATGCGGAACTCCCCACCCTGGTAAGGCCTTTACGGAGACGTACCTGTGATGAACCTGTGAGACGGTACCGGCCACGCTCCCGTTTATCCACGCTCGAGACAAAGTTGGGGCCATCACGGCCATAGGTATTGGCGAGCCGTGCAAAGGGGTTTAGCTTCCTTGGCGGTGTTGCTGTGACCGAGGAGGTGCCCATGCACTTACGAGGGTTGAGCAAGGGAAGACGTGTCCGGGCGGCCTCCTTGGCCGCCGGAATCGTGACCGCAGGACTGCTGTCGGGGCCCGCCAACGCGGGCCCGTATCCCGAACCCGCGCCGACAACGATGTCGATCAAGTCGCCGCCGGGCGGCGCGAATGTACGGGTGCTGATCTTCCACGGCTCCGCGGCGGCCGGGCAGGAGTCGCCGGTCGTGAACGCCGGGATCGAGGCCATCGAGGACATCGGGCTGTCGGGACCGGCGAACCGGCGTTTCAAGGTCCAGGCCACCGACGACGCCTCGGTGTTCACCGACGGGACGAAACTCGGCCGCTTCAACGCGATCGTGTTCCTGACCGGCGGGGGCGACGTCCTCGACGCGGAGCAGGAGGCTGGACTGGAGGCCTACATGGAGGCCGGCGGCGGTTTCGTCGGCGTCCATGACGCGGCGCGCGCGGAGCCGTACTCGGACTGGTTCACCGGACTGGTGGGCGCCCGCCCGGCCGCGTCGAGCCCCGCGGCCGTGCAGCGTGCGACCGTCGAGGTCGGCGACCGCCGGCACCCGGCCACCAAGGACGTGCCGGTGCAGTGGAAGCGCCCCGACAAGTGGCTGAACTGGGTCAGGAACCCGTCGGGTGACGTCCATACGGTGGCCCGGGTCCGGGAGTCGACCTACCAGCCCGGTGCAAGTGCCAACGGCTGGGACCATCCCGTCAGTTGGTGCCGTGACTACGACGGCGGCCGCTCCTTCTACACCGGCATGGGCGGCACGGTCTCGTCGTACGACGAGACCGACTTCCGGGCCCATCTGCGGGGCGCGCTGATGTGGACGACCCGGCTGGAGCAGGCCGACTGCAGGGCGACCATCAACGCCAACTACGCGGCGGAGCGGCTGACCAAGCCCAACCAGCCGGGGCGCAACGACCAGATCGGCGAGCCGCACGGGCTGGTCACCGCGCCCGACGGCCGGGTGTTCTACATCGGCCGGGGCGGCGCCGACTCCTCGCAGCCCGTGGTCACCGACTGGAACAACCCCGGCATCGGCAAGGGCAAGGGCGAGATCCACGTCTACGACCCGAAGACCAAGCAGGTCACGCTCGCCGGAGCGCTCACCGTCTTCGGCAACAAGGGCGGCGGCGACGAACTGGTCAAGGTCGAGGAGGGGCTGCTCGGTATCGAGCTGGACCCGGGGTTCGAGCAGAACGGCTGGGTGTACCTGCACTACACGCCCCACTCGCAGATCAACCGCGACACGCGGATGGCCGAGCGGCGGGTCTCCCGCTTCACGCTCGACCAGGCCACGAACAAAATGGACCTGAGCAGCGAGAAGGTGCTGCTGGAGTGGCCGGTGCAGATCCACAGTTGCTGCCACTCGGGCGGCGGGATGGCCTGGGACTCCAAGGGCAACCTGTACATCGCCACCGGTGACAACAACTCCAGTAACTTCAGCGGCGGCTACTCGGGCAACAACCCGCAGCCGAACTACAAGGGCGTCTCCTTCGCGGACGCGCGCCGCACGGCCGGCAACACCAACAACCTCAACGGCAAGATCCTGCGCGTCCACCCGGAGCCGGACGGGACGTACACGCTCCCCGAGGGCAACCTCTTCACCGGGAAGGAGACCGACGAGGGCGGCGGCAAGACGCGCGGCGAGATCTATGTGATGGGGGTCAGGAACCCCGCCCGTATCTTCGTCGACAAGTCGACCGACGTGCTCTACGCGGGCTGGGTCGGCCCGGACGCGAGCGCGCCCTCGACGACCTGGGGTCCGGCCAAGTACGACACGTTCGCCGCCATCACCAAGGCGGGCAACCGTGGCTGGCCGTACTGCATGGGCAACAAGCAGCCCTACCGGGACCGCAATCTGCCGGACCCGTCCCAGCCGCTCGGCTGGTACGACTGCGACCACCCGAAGAACGAGTCGCCGAACAACGACGGTCTGGTCAACCTGCCGCCGGTCACCGGCAACAACATCTGGTACTCACCGCAGGGCGGCGCGCCGGACTACCCGCGGGACGCAAGCGGTGTCCCGTCGTACAAGCCGGAGGAGGCGACGTACCGGCTGCCCTGGCTGAAGGGCGGCGGGCAGGCCGCGATGAACGGGCCGGTCTACCGGTACGGCACGGCCGCGGCGGACAGTGCAGTCAAGTGGCCCGCGTACTGGGACGGCAAGTGGTTCGTCGGTGACTTCTACGACGCCGACCAGCCGCGCAACGCGGTGCTCATGGACCCGAAGACGCAAGGAGACGGCGGTCTGCCGGTGCACTCGGAGTCGCTGAAGAAGATCGTGCCGATCGGCAACGACGGCATCAAGAACCTCATGGACTGGAAGTTCGGTCCGGACGGCGCGCTGTACGTCCTCGACTACGGCCGCGGCTTCTTCACCTCGGACTCCAAGTCCGCCCTGTGGCGGGTCACCTACAAGGGCGGCGGGCCGACCCCGGCCGCCGGCCGGCTGGCGAGGGGGACCGAGTGATCCGGCAACGAAGAATCTGGGCCGCCCTGCTGGCCGCCCTGCTCGTGATGCTCGGCGCGCAGGCGATGCCCGCCGCCGGGCAGACGGAGGCGCCGGCCGCCGAACAGGTGCTCACCTGGACTGCCGGCAACGACATCGACAAGTACCTCTCGGCGCCGAAGACGGCGGTCGCCGGCGCGGCGACGATCGTGTTCGAGAACAGCGTGGCCACCGGCAACACCACGGGCATGCCGCACACGCTGACGTTCGTGACCAGTGATCCCGAGTTCAACAACGATGTGCAGCTCAACATCCTGGCCAATCCGAACGACGCCCAGGGCGGCAAGCACACCGCCCAGGTCACGCTCACGCCCGGCCGGTACTTCTACCACTGCACGATCCCCGGCCACGGCCAGATGCAGGGCATCCTCGTGGTGACCGAGGGCACGGGCGAGGACACGACCGCGCCCGAGGCGTCGGCGCACGTGAGCGGGACGCAGAACACGCAGGGCGAGTACGTCGGTTCGGCGAGCGTGACGCTCCACGCCACCGACGAGGGCGGCTCCGGCGTCGGGAGGATCGAGTACGCGATCGGCGACGCGGGCGCCTGGCAGCCGTACACGGCGCCGGTCGTCGTCGACCAGGTCGGCGCCCATGAGGTCCGCTACCGCGCGTTCGACAAGGCGGGCAACGTCTCCGCCGAGAAGAGCGTGCAGTTCACGGTCGTGGCGCCGCAGTCGGACGACACGACCGCGCCGGAGACCTCGGCGACGGTGAGCGGCGAGCGCGACGCCGACGGGGCGTACATCGACATGGCGACGGTCACCGTCTCCGCGTCCGACACGGGCTCCGGGGTCAACACGATCGAGTACGCGGTCGGCTCCGGCGCCTGGCAGCCGTACACGGCGCCCGTGATGGTGCACGAGGCGGGCGCGCACACCGTCCGCTACCGCGCCACCGACAAGGCGGGCAACGTGGCGGCCGAGAAGAGCGTGCGGTTCACGGTCGTCGCGGCGCCGCCGCAGGACACGACCCCGCCGGTGACAGGCGTGACCGTGGAGGGCACGAAGAACTCCGACGGAGCGTACGTCAACAGCGCCCGGGTGACCGTCACGGCGACCGACGCGCACGGCTCGGGCGTCGAGAAGATCGAATACTCGCTGGACGGCGGGCCGTACCTGGCGTACACGGCTCCGGTCGTGGTCGACCGGGCGGGCGCGCACACCGCGGCGTACCGGGCGACCGACAAGGCGGGCAACACCTCGGCGGCGCTCACCGTGACCTTCACGGTGGTGTCCGGGCACGTCCCGGCGCCCGACTGCCCGGAGTACGACGAGCGGCTGACGGTGATCGTCGGCACGGTCGACTCGGGCGTGCGCAACCGGGTCACCGACAACCGCTGCCGGATCGACGAGCTGATCGAGGACGAGAAGGAGTGGACGTCCCAGGCGCTGTTCCTGAAGCACGTGACGTCCGTCCTCGACGCGCTGCTGAAGGAGGGCGTGATCGACCAACGCGAGTACAACGCCATCCGCAAGGCGGCCCGCCAGTCCGGCATCGGCAAGCCGGGGCAGACCGAGGGCTACCGGGCGATCTTCGACGGCAGCACGGAGTCCTTCGGCAAGTGGCAGCAGGTGGGCGGCGGTTCGTTCGGGCTGAACCCGGACGGGACGATCACCTCCAGCACCACCACACCGGGCATGGGCATGCTCTGGTTCCCGCAGCGCAAGTACGGCGACTTCTCGCTGCGGCTCCAGTGGCGTGACGACGCTCCCGGCACCGGCAACGCCAACTCGGGCGTCTTCGTGCGCTTCCCGTGGGTCCACGACCACCCGGAGGAGTCCCGCCCGGAGTGGGTCGCCATCAAGTACGGGCACGAGGTGCAGGTGCTCGACCGGCCCGACGGCGACATGTACAAGACGGGGTCGGTCTACGGCTTCGACCGCGTGGGGCTGGCCGGCGCGGGCGTGACGCAGAAGGGCACCTGGAACGACTACGAGATCCGTGTGGTCGGCCAGCACTACTCGGTGTACCGCAACGGCGTGCTGATCAACGAGTTCGACAACACCGGCGGCCAGGAGTTCACCCCGCCCCGCTCGGACGACCCGGGCACGGACGGACGGCGGTTCGCCTCCGGCTACATCGGCCTCCAGGTGCACGGCACCACGGACGTGGTCTCGTACCGCGACATCCGGATCAAGGAGTTGTAGGCCCGCCGGGCGTCTTCCTGGCCCTGCTCGGCTGTACCCGCCTCGGTTCCCCCGGCATCTTGGGATACTCGGGCGGGTACGGCAGGTCTCCCAGCCCGTGGTCGTGTTCGTCGCGGCGGGCGAGGTCGAGCAGGGCCTCCAGGGAGTAGCGGTGGTTGTCCATGTCCGCGTGCACGTCGCCGAGTTCGGCGAAGCGCGCGGGCATCGTCGCGAGGTCGAAGTCCCGGGGGTGCGCGACCCCCACCTCGTCCCAGCGCAGGGGGGCGGAGACGGGGGCGTGCGGGCGGGGCCGTACGGAGTAGGCGGAGGCGATCGTGCGGTCGCGCGCCGTCTGGTTGTAGTCCAGGAAGATGCGCTTGCCCCGCTCCTCCTTCCACCACTTGATGGTCACCTGCTCCGGCATCCGCCGCTCCACCTCCCGGCCGACGGCGATGGCGGCGCGCCGGACCTGGGTGAAGGTCCAGCGGGGTTCGATGGGCACGAAGACGTGCAGGCCCCGGCCGCCGGAGGTCTTGGGGAAGCCGCGCAGTCCGCCGAACTCGTCGAGTACCGCCCGCAGTTCGTGGGCGGCGCGGACGGCGTCCTCGTAGTCGGTGCCGGGCTGCGGGTCGAGGTCGATGCGGAGTTCGTCCGGGCGGTCGACGTCGTCCCGGCGTACCGGCCAGGGGTGGAAGGTGAGGGTGCCGAACTGGGCGGCCCACACCACGGCACCGACCTCGGTGGGGCACATCTCGTCGGCGCTGCGGCCGCTGGGGAAGGTGATGTGCGCGGTCGGGATCCAGTCGGGCATGTTCTTCGGGGCCCGCTTCTGGAAGAAATTCTCGCCGTTCACGCCCTCGGGGTAGCGCTCCAGGGTGGTGGGCCGGTCGCGCAGGGCGCGCAGGATGCCGGGGCCGACGGCCAGGTAGTAGCGGGCGAGGTCCAGCTTGGTGAAACCGCGCTCGGGGAAGAAGACCTTGTCCGGGCTGGACAGCCGTACGGTCCGGCCGCCGACCTCCAGTTCCACCGCGTCACCCATGCGAGCCACGGTAGGCCTGCCCCGCACACCTCGCACATCGGGCGCTCTTTGGCATATGGGCGCAGAATCGGACCATGGATCTGCCGGTGATGCCCCCTGTGCTGCCGATGCTCGCCAAGTCCGTGGCGGCGATCCCGGCGGGCATGCAGTACGAGGCGAAGTGGGACGGGTTCCGGGCGATCGTCTTCCGCGACGGGGACGAGGTCGAGCTCGGTAGCCGTACCGGGAAGCCTCTGACCAGGTATTTTCCCGAGCTGGTGACGGCCGCGCGGGAGCGGTTGCCCAAGCGCTCGGTGGTGGACGGGGAGATCGTGATCGCACGGGAGGGGCGGCTGGACTTCGATGCACTGACGGAGCGGATCCACCCGGCGGACTCGCGGGTGCGGATGCTGGCCGAGCGGACACCGGCCTCGTTCGTCGCCTTCGATCTGCTGGCGCTGGGGGACGAGTCGGTGATGGACGTCCCGCTGACCGACCGGCGGGAGCTGCTGGCCGGGGAGCTGTCGGGGGTGACGGCGCCGGTGCACCTGGCTCCCGCGACCACCGACATCGAGGTGGCGCGGAACTGGTTCGAGCAGTACGAGGGGGCGGGTCTGGACGGGGTCATCGCCAAACCGCTGACCGTGCGCTACCGGCCGGACGAGCGCGCCATGTTCAAGATCAAGCACGAGCGTACGGCGGACGTGGTCGTCGCCGGATACCGCCTGCACAAGAGCGGCCCCGTGGTGGGCTCGCTGCTGCTCGGCCTGTACGACGACCGGGGCACGCTCCAGCACGTGGGCGTGTCCGCCGCGTTCCCGATGAAGCGGCGCGCCGAGCTGGTGGAGGAGCTGGAGGCGCTGCGCATGGACGATGTCCAGGGGCATCCGTGGGCGGCCTGGTCCGACGAGGCGGCGCACGAGAAGGCCCGTCTGCCCGGGGCACCGAGCCGCTGGTCGGGCCGCAAGGACCTGTCGTGGGTGCCGCTGAGGCCGGAGCGGGTGGCCGAGGTGGCGTACGACCACATGGAGAACGGGCAGCGCTTCCGCCACACCGCCCGCTTCCGCCGCTGGCGCCCGGACCGGACTCCGGAGAGCTGCACGTACGCGCAGCTTCAGGAGCCGGTCCGCTATGACCTGGCGGAGATCTTCGGGGCCTGAAGACTCAGGGGCTGCTCGAAGACTCAGAGGCCGCTCAGGGGCTCAGGGCTGCATCAGCACCTTGACCGCGCCGTCCTGTTTGCGCTGGAACATCTCGTACGCGTGCGGCGCCTCCGACAGCGGCACGCGGTGGGTGGCGAAGTCCTCGACGCCGAGCGGGTCCTCGTCGGTCAGGTACGGGATGATGTCGTCGCTCCAGCGGCGGACGTTGGCCTGGCCCATCCGCATCTGGATCTGCTTGTCGAACAGGGTGAGCATCGGCATCGGGTCGGCCATGCCGCCGTACACGCCGGACAGCGAGATGGTGCCGCCGCGCCGCACCAGGTCGATGGCGGTGTAGAGGGCGGCGAGGCGGTCGACGCTGAAGCGTTCGGCGAGCGGGCCGCCCAGCTTGCGGGGCAGCATCGCCGAGGCCTGCTGGGCGAGCTTGGCCGCCGCGCTGCCGTGGGCCTCGGTGCCGACCGCGTCGATCACGGCGTCGGGGCCACGGCCGTCGGTCTCGTCGCGGATCGCGGCGACGAGTTCCTTCTCGTTGTCGAAGGACCTGAGGTCGTACGTCTCCACACCGCGCGAGCGCGCCCGGTCCAGCCGCTCCGGGACCAGGTCCACGCCGAACACCCGCCCGGCACCCCGCACCTGGGCGACGCGGCAGGCCATGTCGCCGATGGGGCCGAGGCCGAGCACGGCGATGCTGCCGCCCTGCGGGACGTCGGCGTAGGCGACCGCCTGCCAGGCGGTGGGCAGGACGTCGGAGAGGTAGACGAAACGGTCGTCGGGCGGACCTTCCGGCACCTTGATCGGGCCGTACTGCGCCTGCGGGACGCGCAGGTACTCGGCCTGGGCGCCCGGTACCGCGCCGTACAGACGGGTGTAGCCGAACAGGGCGGCGCCCATACCCTCGCTGTGCACCTGGGTGGTCTCGCACTGGGTGGGCAGGCCGGTGAGGCACATCCAGCAGTTGCCGCAGGCGATCTGGAACGGCACCACGACCCGGTCCCCGGCCTGGAGGTCGGGGACGCCGGCGCCGACCTCCTCGACGATGCCGATGGGTTCGTGGCCGAGGATGTCGCCGGGGGTCATGAACGGCGTGAGCACTTCGTACAGGTGCAGGTCGGACCCGCAGAGCCCGGTGGAGGTGACGCGGATGACCGCGTCCGTCGGCTCCTGGATCTCCGGATCGGGCACGTTCTCCACCCGGACGTCCCGCTTGCCCTGCCAGGTCACTGCCCTCATCGCCTCGCGCTCCCTCCGTCAGCTTGCGCGTCGGTGGTCCGGCCAGGCCCGGGTACCCGGGCGTCCCGCGCTGAACCTTGAGCCGATCGGCGGCCGAAGCGAAGATCATCCGTCAAAGACGATCGAATATAGCTACTAATGGGAATATAAGTACACAATCAAGGCGCATCGATGACATGAGGCCGGTGGCGACGGTGGGCAGGGAACGAGGGGCGCGCGGTCGGCGCGCCGCGACGACAGCGGCGCTGCTGGCCGCCACGGTGACGGCCGCCCTGGCGGTGGGCTGCATCGGCGAGGGCGGTCGCGGGGACGACGGACGGGGCTCCGCCCGCGAGTCGGAGCAGGGCACATCGCCATCGGCGACCGGCTCCTCCGTGCTCGCCGTCAAACTCGACAACGCCGCCGCGGCCCGGCCGCACACCGGCCTCGACGCCGCTGACGTCGTGTACGCGGAGCAGGTCGAGGGCGGGCTGAGCCGGCTGATGGCGGTGTACGCGACGCAGTTGCCGAAGACGGTGGGGCCGGTGCGCAGCGCACGCGAGTCGGATCTGGAGCTGCTGCGCCAGTTCGACCGGCCCATCCTCGCCTTCTCCGGGGCGCAGAAGAAGCTCCTGCCGCTGATCGACAGGGCACCGCTGCGCGCGGAGACGCCGGGCAGCGCCTCCGACGCCTACTTCCGCGGCTCCGGCAAGCCCGCCCCGCACAACCTCTACCTGCGGCCCGAACGGCTCGCGCCCGAAGCACCGGGTAAGGCCGCCCTGACCACCGGTTTCCGCCACGGCTCCGCCCCGGCCGGCGGCACGGCGACGGCCTCGCAGACGGTGCGCTACCCGGCGGCCCGTTTCACCTTCACCTGGTCGGACTCCCGGGACCGCTGGCTGGTCGGCATGGACGGCGCGCCCGCCACGACGGCCGACGGGAAGCGGGTGGCGGCCGCGACGGTCGTCGTGCAGTACGTGAAGGTGCGCAAGTCGGCCTTCCGCGACTTCCTCGGCAACAACACGCCGTACACCGAGACGGTGGGCTCCGGGAATGCCAAGGTGCTGCGCGACGGGCGGGCCTACGACGTGAACTGGAAGCGCGAGGACGCCACGGACGGCACCGCGTTCACCGCCGGCGACGGCACACCGGTGAACTTCGCGAAGGGCCAGGTGTGGGTGGTGTACGCCAAGGCGCCCTGACCTGCGGGCCGCGCCGGTCAGCCGGGCGCCACCAGGGGCTCCCCCGGGTTTCGCAGCCCCTCGGCCGCGTCCGCGACACGCCGGATGAGGTCGAAGAACACCGTCCGCTCCTCGGCGGTCAGCGGGGCGAGGAACACCTGGTTCATCCGGGCGGTGCGCACGGTCAGCTTGCGGTGGGTGCGCACGCCCTCCTCCGTGAGGTGCAGCAGGAAACGGCGGCCGTCCTCCGGGTCGCGGACCTTGTCGAGGAGTCCGCGCCGGCCGAGCCGGCTGATCACCTCGGCGATGGTCGACCGGTCCAGGCCCACCCGCTCCCCCACCGTGCGCTGGTCCAGCCCGGGCTCGGCGACGAGGGTGTTGAGGACCGCGTACTGGGGCGAGGTGATCTCCTCGGAGACCATCGTGTTCCACAGCAGGTAGTGCGCCTGCTGGAGCCGCCGGGCCAGGTGCCCGGGGTGGGTGGTGAGGTCCGCCGCCGCCATGTGCACCCCTTGCTCAAGTTCGTTTGTGCACTGAACAATACCCGGCCACTCCTGGACTGTCTGCCGTCCGCGCAAGGTGCCATCGACCGATACTCCCAGCTCTTGACGCCTCGCCGTCCCGGTGGCAGCGTGAGGGTGGCTTCGCGGAAATACTCAGTGCCCTGACTAAATCTGCGTCGGGACGCTCGGAAGAGATGGGGCTTCTCGGATGGACAAGGTGGTCGCCACAGCCCTGGAGGCGGTGGCCGACGTCCCGGACGGCGCGTCGCTCGCGGTGGGCGGTTTCGGGCTGAGCGGTGTCCCGAACGTGCTCATCGGGGCACTGTACGAGCGCGGGGTGGCCGGGCTGTCGGTGGTCTCCAACAACTGCGGGGCGATGGAGTCGGGCCTGGCGGTCCTGCTGGCCGCCGGCCGGATCGCCCGGGTGACGGGTTCCTACATCGGCGCCAACAAGGAGTTCGCCCGGCAGTACCTGGCCGGTGAGCTGGAGGTCGAGCTGATCCCGCAGGGCACGCTGGCCGAGCGGCTGCGGGCCGGCGGCGCCGGGATCCCCGCCTTCTACACCCCGGCCGGGGTGGGCACGCAGGTCGCCGAGGGCGGACTGCCGTGGCGCTACGACGGCTCCGGGGGTGTCGCGGTGGCCTCGCCGGCGAAGGAGGTCCGGGAGTTCGACGGGACGGAGTACGTGCTGGAGCGGGGCATCCGGACCGACTTCGCCCTGGTCCGGGCCGCGAAGGGCGACCGGCACGGCAACCTGGTCTTCAGCAAGTCCGCCCGGAACTTCAACCCGCTGGCCGCGATGGCGGGGCGGGTCACGATCGCCGAGGTGGAGGAGCTGGTGGAGCCCGGCGAGATCGACCCGGACGCGGTGCATCTGCCGGGGATCTTCGTGCAGCGGGTGCTCGCGCTCACCCCCGAGCAGGCGGCGGACAAGAAGATCGAGCAGCGGACGGTGAGGTCCTGATGGCCTGGAGTCGCGAGGAGATGGCCGCACGGGCAGCACGGGAGCTGAGGGACGGCCAGTACGTCAATCTCGGCATCGGCCTGCCCACGCTCATCCCCAACTACCTCCCCGAGGGCGTCGAGGTCGTCCTCGAATCGGAGAACGGCATCCTGGGCACGGGCCCCTACCCCACCGAGGACGCCGTCGACCCGGACCTGATCAACGCCGGGAAGGAGACCGTGACGGTCCTGCCGGGCGCGTCCTTCTTCGACTCGGCGCTGTCCTTCTCGATGATCCGGGGCGGGCACATCGACGTGGCCGTGCTCGGTGCCATGCAGGTGTCCGCGCGGGGCGACCTGGCCAACTGGGCGATCCCCGGCAAGCTGATCACCGGGATCGGCGGGGCGATGGACCTGGTGCACGGCGCCCGTACCGTCATCGTCGTCATGACGCACACCGCCAAGGACGGCTCGCCGAAGATCCTCACCGAGTGCGCCCTGCCGCTGACCGGCAAGGGGTGCGTGAACCGGATCATCACCGACCTCGGCGTCCTCGACGTCACCGACGACGGGCTCGTCCTGGTCGAGACCGCGCCGGGCGTGACCGCCGCCGAGATCGTCGCCAAGACGGATGCCGAAGTGACCGTGCCGGAGGCCGTGAAGTGAAGGACGTCTACATCGTCGACGCGGTCCGCACGCCGATCGGCCGCTACAACGGCGCACTGGCCGGCGTGCGCCCGGACGACCTGGCCGCGCACGTCATCCGTGAACTCCTCGCCCGCACTCCGCGGTTGGACCCGGCGCGGATCGACGACGTCTACTTCGGCAACGCCAACGGCGCCGGCGAGGAGAACCGCAACGTCGGCCGGATGGCCGCCCTGCTCGCGGGCCTGCCCACCTCCGTACCGGGCGTGACCGTCAACCGGCTGTGCGCGTCCGGCTTGGAGGCCGTGATCCAGGCTGCCCGTGCCATCGCGCTCGGCGACGCCTCGATCGCGCTGGCCGGCGGGGTCGAGTCGATGACCCGGGCACCGTACGTCCTGCCGAAGAACGACAAGCCCTTCCCGGCCGGACACACCGAGCTGTACTCCACCACCCTCGGCTGGCGCATGGTCAACCCGCGCATGGAGCCGCAGTGGACGATCCCGCTGGGCGAGAGCGCGGAACTCATCGCCGACAAGCACAAGATCGGCCGGGAGCAGCAGGACGAGTTCGCGCTTGCCTCCCATGAGAAGGCCGCACAGGCTCAGCGGGCCGGTGTGTTCGATGCCGAGCTGGCGCCCGTGACGATTCCGCAGCGCAAGGGCGACCCGGTCGTCTTCGCCGCCGACGAGAGTGTCCGTGCGGATGCCTCCCTGGCGGCGATGGCCAAGCTGAAGCCGTCGTTCCGTAAGGCGAGCGAAGCGAGATGGGGGTCCCCCCGGCCGGAGGCTGGGGGAGGCACGGTGACGGCGGGCAACGCGTCGCCGCTCAACGACGGTGCGGCGGCGCTGCTGCTCGTCGACGAGGAGGGGCTGAAGGCCACGGGGCGCGAGCCGCTGGCCCGGATCCGTGCGACGGGTGTGTCGGCGACCGACCCGCACTACTTCGGGCTCGCCCCCGTCGAGGCTGTCAACCGGGCGTTGGCCAAGGCGGGCAGGGGATTTGGCGACCTGTCCGTACTGGAGCTGAACGAGGCCTTCGCCGCGCAGGTGCTGGGGTGTGTGGCCGAATGGCCCGAGTTCGATCCCGCGATCCTCAATCCGCAGGGTGGTGCGATCGCTCTCGGGCATCCGCTGGGTGCGTCCGGGGCGCGGCTCGCCGGCACGGTTGCCCATCAGCTGGCCCGGCGCGGCGGCGGTGTCGGTGTCGCCACGCTGTGTATCGGGGTGGGCCAAGGACTCGCCCTCGTCCTCGAACGTTGACGAAACCCGGGATCACCATGACTCTCACTCAGCACGACATCGACCAGGAGATCGCGGCCGAGCGCGCCGCGTACGAGAAGCGGCTCGCCGACGGCGGGCCCGTCGAGCACCAGCCGCGTCGCGACTACGCCCCGTACCGCTCCTCGGTGCTCCGCCACCCGAAGCAGCCGCCGGTCACGATCGACGTCAGCAAGGACCCGGAGCTGGTGGAGCTGGCCTCCCCGGCCTTCGGGGAGCGGGACGTCACCGAGATCGACAACGACCTCACCCGGCAGCACGACGGCGAGCCGATCGGCGAGCGCATCACCGTCTCCGGGCGGTTGCTGGACCGCGACGGCCGCCCGGTGCGCGGCCAGCTCGTGGAGATCTGGCAGGCCAACTCGGCGGGCCGCTACGCCCACCAGCGCGAGCAGCACGACGCCCCGCTGGACCCGAACTTCACCGGCGTGGGCCGCACGCTCACCGACGACGAGGGCCGCTACCACTTCACCACCATCCAGCCGGGGCCGTACCCGTGGCGCCAGCACCTCAACGCCTGGCGGCCGGCGCACATCCACTTCTCGCTCTTCGGCACCGCGTTCACCCAGCGGCTCGTGACGCAGATGTACTTCCCGAGCGACCCGCTGTTCCCCTATGACCCGATCATCCAGTCGGTGACCGACGACGCGGCCCGGCAGCGGCTGGTCGCGACGTACGACCACGGCCTGTCGGTGCCGGAGTTCTCGATGGGCTACCACTGGGACATCGTGCTGGACGGCCCGAACGCCACCTGGATCGAAGAAGGGCGTTGACCTGCCATGACGAAGATCGACACCAGCAGGCCGGAGAGCGTGCTGCCCACCCCGTCGCACACCGTCGGCCCGTTCTACGGTCACGCCCTGCCGTTCCGCGGCGGCGAGGACATCGCGCCCCTCGGGCACCCGGACACGGTCACCGTGCACGGGTACGTCACCGACGGCGCGGGCGATCCGCTGCCGGACGCCCTGATCGAGCTGTGGGGCGCGGACCCGGACGGCAACGTGCCGACGGCGGACGGTTCGATGCGCCGCGACCCGGCGTCGGGCGGCTTCCTGGGGCGCAACGGCGTGGAGTTCACGGGCTGGGGACGGATCCAGACGGATGCGAACGGTCACTGGTACGCGCGCACGCTGCGCCCCGGTGCGCGCGGGCGGAGCGCCCCGTACATCAGCGTGTGCGTCTTCGCGCGGGGGCTTGTCGTGCACCTGTACACCCGCATCTACCTGCCGGGCGACGAGGCGGTGCTCGCCGCCGATCCGCTGCTGTCCCGGCTGGAGGACGGACGCCGCGACACGCTGATCGCCGTGGCGGAGGCGGGCGGCACGTACCGTTTCGACATCCGCCTTCAGGGCGAAGGCGAGACGGTCTTCCTGGAGTTCCAGTGACAGCTGCCCCTGGCGACACCGGCCTGCTCGCCCCTGGGTGGGCCGGCTCGGCGGCATCGTCCGCCACGAGCGACCACGCCTATCTGCGGGCGCTGCTCGACGCGGAGGCCGCGCTGACCCGGGCCCAGGCGGCGCTGGGGCTGGCCCCCGCCGAGGCGGCGACGGCGGTGACCGAGGCGGCCGGTGGCGGCGCCTTCGACGTCCGGTCCCTCGCCGAGCGGGCCCGCGCGGGCGGCAACCCCGTCATTCCCCTGGTCGCGGAGCTGACGAAGGCTGTCGGCGAGGAGTACGGCCCCTATGTCCACCGGGGCGCGACCAGCCAGGACATCATGGACACCGCGACGATGCTGGTCGCGGTGCGCACCCTGGACCTGGCCCTCGCCGATCTCGGCCGCACGGAACAGGCGCTGGCGCGGCTGGCCGCCGAGCACCGTGACAGCGCGATGCCGGGGCGGACGCTCACCCAGCACGCCGTACCGACGACGTTCGGGCTGAAGGCGGCCGGATGGCGGGCGCTCGTCCTCGACGCGCGGGACCGGGTGAGGGCCGTAAAGGACTCGCTGCCCGCCCAACTCGGGGGCGCGGCGGGCACGTTGGCGGCCTTCGGGGCGTACGGGGCGACCGACCCGGCCGCGCTGCCGGCGGCCTACGCCCGTGAACTCGGCCTCCGGGCACCCGAGCTGCCCTGGCACACCCTGCGGACGCCCGTCGCCGATCTCGCCGGGTGCCTCGCCTTCACGGCGGGCGCGCTCGGCAAGCTCGCCGTGGACGTCCTCACCCTGTCGCGCACCGAGATCGCCGAGGTCGCGGAGAGCAGTGGCGGGGGCTCGTCCGCCATGCCGCACAAGTCCAATCCCGTACGGTCCACCCTCGTCGCCTCCGCCGCGCGGCGGGCCCCGCAGCTCGCGGCCACGCTGTACGGATCGCTTGCGGCGGAGGACGAACGGCCGGCCGGGGCCTGGCACGCGGAGTGGGAGCCGCTGCGGGACCTGCTGCGGCTGGCCGGCGGGGCCGCCCGGGACGCCGTCGAACTGGCGGAGGGACTGCGGGTCAGGCCCGAGGTCATGCGCGAACACCTGGATCTCACCGGCGGGTTGATCGTCTCCGAGCGGCTGTCCGCCGAGCTGGCCCCGGTGCTGGGCCGCGTCCGCGCCAAGGAACTCCTCACCCGGCTGGCCTCCGAGGGGCGCCCGCTGGACCGGGCACCGGAGCTGGCGGACGCCGACCTCGATCCCACCCACTACACCGGCTCCGCCGGAGCCCTCACCGACCGTGCTCTGGAGCGACGTTGACACTCCTCGACCACCGTGCCGAAGGACCCGTTTCCGCGCCCCCGCTGCTGCTCGGGCCCTCCCTCGGCACGTCGAACGCCCTGTGGGACAAGGTGGCCCCCGAGCTGTCGATCGCCCACCGGGTGGTCCGCTGGGATCTGCCGGGACACGGCGGCTCGGCGGCCGACCTCATCAGCGCGGGCGCGACGGTAGGTGACCTCGCCGACCTGGTGCTGGCGCTCGCCGACTCCCTCGGCATCCAGCGGTTCGCGTACGCGGGTGTGTCGCTGGGCGGGGCCGTGGGGCTGCACCTCGCGGTGCACCGCCCGCAGCGGCTTTCGTCCCTCGCCGTGATCTGCTCCTCCGCGCACTTCAACGGGTCGAAGCCCTGGGAGGAGCGGGCCGCGCTGGTACGGCGGGAAGGGCTGGCCGGGCTGGCGGAGAGCGCGGACGCGCGCTGGTTCACGTCCGGTTTCACCGTGCCGGAGCTGGTGGACGACCACCGTCGCGCCGACCCGGACGCGTACGCCGCCTGCTGTGACGCGCTCGCCGCGTTCGATCTGCGGGACCGGCTGCCCGAGATCACCGTACCGATCCTGCTGGTGGCCGGGCGGGACGATCCGGCGACACCGCCCGCGCATCTGCGGGAGATCGCGGACGCCGTGCCGGGCGCGGCGCTCGTGGAGATCCCGCGCGCCTCGCACCTGGCGCCCGCGCAGTGCCCGGAGGCGGTTCTGACCGCGCTGCGCGCGCACTTCGGCGGGCCTGCCGGGCGCGGTATGGAGGTGCGGCGCGAGGTGCTCGGCGACACGCACGTCGACCGGGCGCAGACCCGGCAGACCCCGTTCACGGCGCGTTTCCAGGACTTCATCTCGCGCTACGCCTGGGGCGAGATCTGGACCGACCCGACACTGTCGCGCCGCGAGCGCAGCATGATCACCCTCACCGCCCTGGTCGCGCACGGCCACTACGACGAACTGGCCATGCACGTCCGGGCGGCCCGCCGCAACGGGCTCACGCCGGAGGAGATCGGCGCGGTGCTGCTCCAGACGGCGGTGTACTGCGGGGTGCCGGCGGCGAACTCGGCGTTCGCGACGGCACAGCGGGTGCTGGCGGAGGAGGACGGCGACTCCTAGGCGCCGGAGGGTGTCCCTGCCGGTCGTAGGCTCGGCGGCAGCTCGCTGCCGCCCGCGTGGCGTGCCTACGGTGGGGGCATGTCCACCATCCTGATCACCGGCGCCACCTCTGGGCTCGGCCGGTACGTCGCCTTCGAACTCGTCCGCTGCGGGCATGTCGTCCTCGTCCACGGCCGGGACGCGGGCCGCACCGAGCGGCTGGCCGGGGAACTGCGCACCGAGGGGGACGCCGAGGCGTTCGTCGCCGACCTGGCCTCGCTGGCGCAGGTGCGCGAGCTGGCCGGGCACGTCGCCGACGCGCATCCCGAGCTCGACGTGCTGGTCAACAACGCGGGCGTGGGGTCCGGGACACCCGGTGCGGGCCGTGAGCTGAGCGCCGACGGGCACGAGTTGCGGCTGGCGGTGAACTATCTGGCGCCGGTCGTGCTGACCCGGGCCCTGCTGCCGGTGCTGCGGGCGAACGCGCCGGCGCGGATCGTCAACGTCGGCTCGGCCGGTCAGGAACCCCTCGACATCGAGGACCCCGAGTTCACCCGCGGCTACGACGGCGCGTCGGCGTACTGCCGCAGCAAGTTCGCGCTCGCCGCGCACACCTTCGCGCTCGCCGGGGAACTGGACGGCACCGGCGTCTCGGTGAACGTGCTGCACCCGGCGACCTACATGGACACGGCGATGGTCCGCGAGGCGGACGTCACGCCGTGGAGCACGGTCGCCGACGGGGCGGCCGGTGTGCTGGCCCTGGCCACCCGGGACCTGGGCAGCGGCCGGTACTTCGACGGGACGAGCCCGGCCCGGGCCCATGAGGCGGCGTACGACCCCGGGGTGCGCAAGCGACTCGCCGCGGTGACCGACCAGTTGCTCGCCGCCTGAGCTACCCGGGTCCGGCACCCGCCTTCAGAGCGGCCCGTGCCCGCTTGGCCAGTCCGTCCGCGCCGCAGGAGACCGCCAGGTCCAGGCCGCGGTCGAGGTCGGCCGCCGAGCGGGCGGCGATGCCGTACTCGATGCGGGCCGCCGCGTGCTCGTACTGGCAGGGCGAGGACTCCAGGTAGGCGACGGCCTGGGCGGCGAGGCGGACCGCGCGCTGGCCGGTCTCCAGGGCGGCGGCGCAGCGCAGGGCCTCCCCTATGGCGGTGTTCGTGCCGAAGCGCTCGGCCTGGCGGCGGACGTCGACGGCGAGCCGGGCGGCGCGGGCCGGGTCCTCGGTGGCCAGGGCCCGGGCGAGGTCGGCCGCCCAGGGGACGAGCACCGGGTTGTGGTGGCCGCGCGCGGCTGCCGCCTTCCCGGCGGCTTCCAGTTCGTTGACGCAGTCCTTGGTACGGCCGACAGCGAGCAGCAGCCGGCCGCGCACCACCCGCGGGTCCGGAAGCACTATGGTCGACGGGTAGGGCGGGGCGAAGCCGTACCGCTCCGCGACGTCGCAGGCCTCGTCCACATGCCCGCGGGCGAGCGGCGTGTCGACGAGATTGCAGGTCACGGTCCAGTACAGGGGCAGTCCGCGACCGACCCGCTCGGCGAGGGGCAGCGCCTCGCGCAGGGACTGTTCCGCGTCCTCGAGGCGGCCGCGCCTGCGGTGCGCGACGCCGACGTAGGCGTGCGCCAGGGCGAGGTGTCCGCCGGTCCAGCCGGCGATCTCGTACGTACGCACGGCCTCGTTGAAGAGGCTTTCGGCCCGGTCGATGCGGTCGGTGAAGGCATACGCGTTGGCCAGCATCAGCAGCAGTTCGATGCCCCACTCGCTGCCGGTCCACCCGAGTCCGGGAGCCAGACGGCCGTTGACGAGGGCGCGGTCGCACAGCTCGACGACCTCCTCGGCGTTCTCCCCGCGCATCAGGGCGTCGAAGCCGCGCAGGATGAGCAGCGCACGTTCGGAGTTGTCCCGGCCGGTGCAGGTCCGCGCGAGCTCGGCCAGGCGCTCGGAGCGGCCCGGTGAGACCACCTCACCGGCGTGGATCCCCTCCCACATGATGCGCACGGCCTCCAGCCGCATCCGGGCGGGCCCGGGTTCCAGCCGGGCCGCCTCCGAGTCGACCATGCGGACGGCCTCCTCCAGCTGGTCGTTGTGGACCAGCGCCTGGGACAGGCGGACGACGGCGTCCACCCGGTCGTCGCCGTTGAGGCCGGGCATGCCGAGCGCGGTCCGCAGGTGGCCCATCGTCCTGGCGGGCACGGTCAGGAGGGTGGCGCAGCCCAGTTCGTACAGGACGTGTGCGTGGACCTCGGGCCGGGGCGGTTCCTCCAGCGCGCGCTCCAGGCAGCGGCGGGCGGCGTCGGGGGCGCCGACGGCGAGGTGCTCGCGGGCGGCCTCGCGTAGTTGGCCGACGAGTTCCTCGTCGTCGTCCGGGTGGACTTCCAGGAGGTGGCGGGCGGCGGCCGCGGCGCCGTGTCCCTCGTCGGTGACGATGCGGGCGGCGATGCCGTGCATGGCGGTGCGCAGGGCGTCCGGGATGGAGTTGTAGACGTCGGTGGCGATCAGCGGGTGGACGAACTCCAGGTCGCCTTCGCCGGTGCGGCCGGTCGCCGGGTCGGGGGCGGTGAGGATGCGGGCGGTGCGCAGCAGTTCGGCGCAGCGGCGGGCGTCGTCGGGCCGCAGGGTGGCGAGCTTGGCGACCAGGTCGATGGAGATGCCGGTGCCGAGGATGGCGGCGGCCCAGGCGAACCTGGTGGCGTCTATGCCGAGTTCCTCCAGGCGGGCGACGAGGCCGCCGCCGCGGGCCGAGCGGTTCAGCTCGCGCAGTTCCCCGGCTCCGGCCTCGACCGGTTGGAGTTCGCTGTCCCGCACCTTGGCGAGGAGTTCGACGGTCTCGTAGGGGTTGCCGGCGGTGACGGCCCAGACCTCGCGGCAGAACGCGGCGTCGGCGTGCTCGCCCAGGGTGTCGCGGGTGAGTCCTGCGGTGGCGTCCGGGGTGAGGGCGCTGAGGGTCGTGACGGGGCCGTCCGCGGCGGCGGCGACGGTGTCGAGGTGCCGGGCGCTCGCGCCGGAGACCTCGCCCGGGCGGCGGGTCACCACGACCAGGACGGACATCTCGTCGAGGCGCTCGGCGAGCCCCGAGAGCCAGTGCAGGGTCTCCTGGTCGGCCCAGTGGGCGTCGTCGATCAGCAGCACCAGCGGCCACTCCCGGCGGGAAAGCCGGCGCACGGCGGCGACCAGGCCGTCGCACACGCCCTGCGGGTCGGCCTGGCGGTCGCCGGGGTCCGCAATGCCGAGGGCGGGGCCGGCGATGTCGTACCAGTCGCCGAGGTACTCGCGTGCCTCCTCCGGCAGCATCGACACCAGTGCCGGTTGCAGCAACTGCCGTACGACGTAGAAGGGGACCGACCTGAGGGTCTCGCCGCCGCGTGCCGACCAGACCGTGCAGCCGCGTGCCTCGGCGATGCGGCGGGTTTCGGCCAGCAGCGCGGTCTTGCCGAGTCCGGCCTCGCCACGGAAGACCAGCAGTCCGCCGGACGAGGAGCGGTCCTCGCAGAGCCTGTCGACCGCCCGCGCGACGGCGGCGACTTCCTCGTCGCGCTCCCACAGGGAAGCCGAGGCGCCGGCCGTGGGCCGTACCTCCGTCATCCCGCTACCTCCCCAAGTCGCACGAACGACGTACAGACGTCGAGCGTAGTCCTCCGATTGCCTGAGTGGAGGGCTGTCCGGGCACCAGTTGCCGTGACGGGTGACACGGGGTGCGTCCGGACGACGCGACCGGCCCCTTTCGGGGTCAACGGGGCGCGGCAGCACGGGAGGTGACGTTCATTCACCAGGAACGGGACACACACGGCGCGGCCGCCGGGCGCTGGTCGCGGATCGGTGGGCGATCTCATCGAGTGGTACGGGTTCGGCGTCTACGGCTGCTTCGCGACGATCATCGCGGCGCGGTTCTTCACGGCGGAGGGCGGCAGCGAGGCAGGGGCGCTGGTGAAGACGTCGTTCGCGCTGGCGTTCTTCTTCCGGCCCATCGGTGCGGCGCTTCTCGGGCGCCTGGGCGACCGGGTCGGCCGGCGTCCGGTGCTGGTCCTGGTGATCACGCTGACGACGGTCGCGACGACACTGATCGGCGCGTTGCCGACCTACGCGCAGGCGGGTGGCGTGGCGCCCTGGCTGCTCACCGTCCTGCGGGTACTCCAAGGGTTGTCCGCCGGTGGGGAGTTCGGCGGGGCGGTGTCGGTGATGACGGCGTTCGCTCCCCCAAGCTCTCGGCTTCGCTCGAGCAGGGAGATACCCCCATCCGGGCAGGCGAGGGTTGTACGGGTCGTTGCAGTCGTTCACGGTGGCGCTGGGGCTGCTGGCCGGTGTGGGAGCGGCAGCGCTGCTCGCCACGCTGCTGGCGACGGGGCAGTCGGTCGCGTGGGGCGGACGGGAGCGGTGCTGGTCGTGGTCCGCGCGGTGGCGGACGCCGTGCGGCCGGTGGGCGCGAGGGAGGCCGTCGCTTCGGGCGGCGGGACCCGCAACCCGGTACTGACGAGGATGCTCGCAGAGTTGCTGCCGGGGGTTGGCGGTGCGGACCTCGGACGAACTCGGGCTGCCGTCCGACGCGAAGGAGGCCTACGCCTTCGCGGTCCTGGGGTTTCCTGACGCTGTACGGCCTGCCCGGCCTGCCCGGCATCGGGCCCGCGAGCACGGTGCCCTGCATCCGAGCGTGCTCGAGTCGGTGACCCCGGGCCGGGACGGGCTGCGGCTTCCCCGCCGGCCGACCGGAGTCCCGACGCGTCTGCTGCTGGACTGACGCGATCCGTTCGGCTCCTCTCATGCCACTTTCACCGACGCCTCATACGGTGGGGGCATGACGCAGGAGACTCCTCCCGGGTGGTACCCCGACCCCGGGCAGAAAAGTGACGGGCCCGCCACCGTGCGCTGGTGGGACGGCAAGACCTGGACGGACCGCATCCGTCCGGCGGACCCGGCCGCGACCTGGGGTCCCCCTACGCAGCCGCCGACGGCGGAGGCCTCCCCGACGGATCCGGCCCCCGGTGAGAGGCCGTCGGGGGATCCGGCGACCTCGGGGGACACGTCGCCCGGACATCCCGGCGCCACTGGGCAGCCGACTGACGCGGGGGCACCGGGAGTCCCAGGGAATCCGGCTGACGCCGGGCAGCCGGCCGGCGTTGGACAGCCGGAAGCGGCGCAGCCGACTGCCCCCGGGGCACCGGGAGCCGCCGGACATCCGAACGGCACCGCAGCCTCGGGGATTCCGGGACATCCGGGCGTTGCCGGACAACCGGGAGCGACCGGAGAGCCGGCCGGCCCCGTCGCCCCGGGGTATCCGGCGAGTGCCGGACAACCGGGAGCCGCTGGGTATCCGGCGAGTGCCGGACAACCGAGAGCCGCTGGGTATCCGGCCGGCGCCGGGTATCCGCCTGGCACCGGCTATCCGGCAGCTCCCGGATATCCCACCTACCCCGCAACGCCTCAGCCCGCCGGCCGAGGGCGAGGGCTGCGGATCGGGACAGCCGTGGCGGCAGCCGTCGTTGTGCTCGCCAGCATCGGTGTCGGCGTGTACGCGCTGACCGACAACGGCGCGGGCGGCGGTTCCGCCACCTCGCAGGCGCCGGGCGGCCCGGGCGGCCCCGGGGGCCGGGGCGGGCCGTTCGACGGCCCGGGCGACTCCGGGGGCTCCGGCGGGGACGGCGGCTCCGGCGGTCAGAGCCCGTCGCCCGAGCAGTCCCAGCCGCCGAAGATCAGGAGCGGGTCGGTGACCGACGCGGTCAGCGGGATCAGCCTGCCGATCCCGAAGGGCTGGTACGGCCAGGAGGTCGCGGTCGGCGCGCAGGTGACGTCCGACGACTCCTACAAGTGCCCCGGCGACACCGCCTCGACCTGCACGAAGGGCGGAGCGTACTCGGCACCGGCCCTGGCCCTCGGCACCAAGGGCGCCACCGCCGAGGAGGTCGCGAAGGCGGACATCGCGGCGAACGCCGAGGAGTCCTACGGCGGCAAGTCCTACGGCGGGATCACCTCCCACGACGTGCTGGCCGCCAAGTCCGTGACCGTGGCCGGGCAGAAGGGCTATCTGGTCCGCTGGAAGGCCGTCACGAGCAAGGGCGCCGACGGCATCGTGGAGTCGCTCGCGTTCCCCTCCCCCGCGAACGCCAAGCAGATGGTCGTCGTGCGCTTCGGCGTCGACGCCGACCAGAAGGAGTCCGTCCTCGACGAGATCACCAAGGGCATCAAGGTGTCGACGGGCGGCGGCAACGGCCAGGTCGTCTGACCGGCCGGGACACAGCCGGACACCAAGGGGACCTGGACACTGTCGGCCGGGTGGGGCGCCCCCGCCGCTCACAGGGGAACCCCACCCGGCCGGGGTGCGCGCCGCCCCCGTCCCCACGGGTCGGCGCGGTCGGGTCGCCGTCCGGTCATCCTGTGAACGGCGGCCCGGGTCTCAGGTGAGGCCGAGTGCCGGCAGCACGGCCGCCTCCACGAACCGGACGAGGTAGTCCGGGTCCGCGTCCTCCCCCTCCAGGACGGGCCGGATGCGCAGAACGCCGTACATCTGCGCGGGGATGTACTCCAGCGCCGGATGATCGGCGGGCACCTCCCCCCGTTCGACCCCGCGCCGGATGATCTCCTTCAGCGCGGCGATCTCCGGTTCGACCAGCGCCTCGCGCAACGCGCGCTGTAGCTCGGCGTCCTGGGGCGCGGCATGGGCGAGCGCCTGGAGGAGCTTGGTGTCCCGGCCCGACAGCTCGCCCGCCGCCCGGGCCGCCTCGCGCAGGTCGTCCGCGAGCGAGCCGGTGTCGATGCAGCGCGTGCGCCGGTGGGAGCGCAGCGCCGCCGCCACGAACTGGGGCTTGGTCTTCCACTGCCGGTAGAGCGTGGACTTGCTGCACCGGGTGCTGGCCGCGATCCCCTCCATGGTGACGGAGTCGTAGCCGCACTCGCGGAGCTGCTCCAGCACGGCGTCGTAGAACTCCTGCTCACGCTCGGGCGTGATCTTGGAGCGGCGCGAGGAACCGACCGGCTCGGGCCGGTCCGCAGCCTGCGACGTCATGGGCTGTGCTCCTGGCTTCCTCGGGCGGCCGGAGAATTCCCGGCCGGCGGTGTGTCGTTCGTCTATCGATACGCCAGTGTACCGGTACGCAGACGTATCGGTACACTGGCGTATCGGTACGCACTCGTACCGATAACAGCAGCACCGTCACCGAAAGGGCCGGGGGATGAATGCCCGCACCGAGCCTGCGCCGGCGGGGTCCGACGCGATAGCGCGACCGCCGCTCGTCCGGGAGCTCCTGCTCGTCGCAGGGCTCTTCCTCGTCTACAAGCTCGGCCGGCAGCTGGCCACGGGCCACACCGGAGAGGCCTTCCACAACGCGTACCGCGTGTGGGACTTCGAACGAGCGGTCCGGATGCCCGGCGAGGGGGCGGTGCAGTCCCTGCTGCTGCACGGCGACGGCCTGGTGCACATCGCGAACACCTACTACGCGGCCGTCCACTTCCCGGCCACCGCCGCCTTCCTGATCTGGCTCTACCTGCGCCGCCCGGCCCACTACGTGTGGGCCCGCCGGGTCCTGGCCGCGGTCACCGCGGCCGCCCTGGTGCTGCATCTGCTGTTCCCGCTCGCCCCGCCGCGCATGCTGGCCGCGACCGGCCTGGTGGACACGGCGGGAGTCTACGGCCCGTCGGTGTACGGCAGTCCCGCGACCGACTCCCTGTCGAACCAGTTCGCGGCGATGCCGTCGCTGCACTTCGGCTGGGCGCTGATGGTGGCGGCCGGCCTGATCGTGGCGACCCGCTCGCGGTGGCGCTGGTTGTGGCTGCTGCATCCCCTGCTGACGCTGCTGGTGATCGTCGGCACCGCGAACCACTACTGGCTCGACGCGATCGTGGCGACGGCGTCGCTGGGTCTCGCACTCGCGGCGGTCCACCTGCCGCATCGCACGGTGATGACGGCGGGCCGCGCGCCGGGCAGGCTCGTACCGGCCCAGGCCCAGAGCCGGGCCGAGGAGCAGGCGCTCGCGGGGGCGGGCCGATGAGCGCCGTCCTCGTCGCCGTGGTCCTGTCCCTGGTCTCCGCCGTCGCCTACGCGGCCGCCGCGGTCACCCAGGAGCGGCTCGCCTCCCGCTCCCCCGGTGCGGGCTCGCTGCGGCTGCTCGGCAGTGGCGCCTGGTGGTGGTCGGTCGGACTGAACGCGGCTGCCGCACTGCTGCACGTCGTGGCGCTGAAGTACGGTCCGCTGACCGTGGTCCAGCCGCTCGGCGCGCTCACCCTGGTCGCGGCGGTGCCGATGGGGGCGCGGCTCGCGGGGCGGCGGGTGAGCGCCGTCGAGTGGAGGGGCACCGCGCTGACGCTGCTCGGCCTGGGCGCGATCCTGGTCACGGCGTCCGGTCCGGCGCCCGACGACGTGCTGAGCGTTCCCGAGGCGCTGGCGGTCGCGGGCGCCACCGCGGCCCTCATCGGCGTGCTGTCCCGGCCGGGCGCCCGCCCGGGGCTGCGGCACGCGAGCGCGTCCGGCGTGGCCTCCGGGGTCGCCTCGGCCCTCACGCAGACCGTGACCGTGGCGGCGACGGGCCGGTCCGGTCCGCTGCTGAGCGCCCAGGTGGTCGGGGTGGCGCTGCTCGTGGCGGCCTTCGCGGCCGGCGGGCTGCTGCTGTCGCAGACGGCCTACCGGGGCGGTCTCGGCGGCCCGCTCGCGGTGGTGACCCTGGCCAATCCGCTGGCCGCCGCGGTGATCGGCCTGTCGCTGCTGGGCGAGCGCCTCCAGGGCGGCCCGGCGGGCGTGTTGCTGGCGCTCGCCGGGGGCGGTCTGGCGTCCTGGGGCGTGGTGCTGCTCAGCCGGGCGACGCCCCGGCACGCCCCGGCGGACGACGACCATCCGGTGGCCGCCGTCCTGGCCCTGGAACCCGGTTCGGCCGCGGCCGAACCGGCGTTGGTGCCCCGGCCGCACGATCCGGGGCACCTCACCACGGCTACGCGGTGATGAACGCCGGGTCGCTCACGCCCGGCTGCCCGTTCTCGACGTGTCCCGCGAACCGCCGCAGGAACGCCGCGTCGCCCTCGGCGGTGACGGTCAGGTCGTACCAGCGGCGGCCGGCGGCGAGGTCGACGGTCCGCCGCACCTTCGCGCCGGGGCGGACGGTGACGGTCGAGGGCCTGCCTCCGTAACCGTCGGAGAGCTTCAGCCGTGCCGTGCCGGAGCCCTTGTTGGTGAAGGTCAGCTCGATGTCGTCACCGGTGTGGCGTGCGGTGACCTCGCAGCCGGCCGTCCTGTTCGACCCCTTGAAGACCCGCACGAAGCCGTTCGGGCCGTGCACGGTCAGGTCGTACGAGCCCGCGGAGTAGGCCGGGTTCCAGGTGTCGGAGAGGGTCTTGCCGGCCTCTGTGGTGTACATCCAGGGGCCGTCGCCGCGGTTGCCGGAGGTGACGTGGAAGGCGGCGCCGGCCTTCGGCCCGGAGGCGAAGGCGAGGGTGAGCTTCCCGGCCGCCGCGTCGACCGAGGCGTCCACGTACGGTGCGTACTTCAGCGGCCTGGCGCGGCGCAGGCCGCGTTCCTGCCGGGGCATGCGCGGGTCGGCGGGCGGGGTCGGACGGTAGTCGGGGTGGCGTTCGCGGTCCTGCGGCTCGTACTCGTCGGTGCCGGGCAGCGACGCGGGGCGCGTGTCCTTGCGGGAGAAGTCGAACGCGGAGGTCAGGTCACCGCAGATCGCCCGGCGCCACGGCGAGATGTTGCTCTCGCGCACACCGAAGCGGCGCTCCATGAACCGCAGGATCGAGGTGTGGTCGAACGTCTCCGAGCAGACGTATCCGCCCTTGCTCCACGGCGAGACGACCAGCATCGGCACCCGGGGCCCGAGGCCGTAGGGGCCGGCCGTGTTCTTGCCGTCGCCCGGGAAGAGGTCGAGGGAGACGTCGACGGTGGACTTTCCGCGGGAGGCGTCCTCCGGCGGCAGGGGCGGCACGACGTGGTCGAAGAAGCCGTCGTTCTCGTCGTAGGTGATGAACAGGGCCGTCTTCGACCAGACCTCCGGGTTGGCGGTGAGGGCGTCCAGGACCTGGGCGATGTACCAGGCGCCGTAGTTCGACGGCCAGTTGGAGTGCTCGCTGAAGGCCTCGGGGGCGGCGATCCAGGAGATCTGCGGCAGCCTGTCCGCCTTGACGTCGGCCTTCAGCACGTCGAAGTAGCCGTCGCCGGCCTTGGCGTTCGTGCCGGTGCGGGCCTTGTCGTACCAGGGATCGCCGGGCTTGGCGTCGCGGTACTTGTCGAAGTACAGCAGGGAGTTGTCGCCGTAGTTGCCGCGGTAGGCGTCCTCGATCCAGCCCCAGGAGCCCTTCGCGTCGAGGCCGTCGCCGATGTCCTGGTAGATCTTCCAGGAGATGCCGGCCTGCTCCAGGCGCTCGGGATAGGTCGTCCAGCCGTAGCCGAGTTCGTCGTTGCCGAGGACCGGGCCGCCGCCGGTGCCGTCGTTGCCGGTGTACCCGGACCACATGTAGTAGCGGTTGGGGTCGGTGGAGCCGATGAACGAGCAGTGGTATGCGTCGCAGACCGTGAAGGCGTCGGCGAGGGCGTAGTGGAAGGGGATGTCCTCGCGGGTCAGGTACGCCATGGTCGTGGTGCCCTTGGCGGGCAGCCACTTGTCGTACTTGCCGCCGTTGTAGGCGTGCTGGCCGTCGGGCCAGGAGTGCGGCAGGCCCTCCAGGAACTGCATGCCGAGGTCGTCGGCGTCCGGGTGGAACGGCAGGATCTCCTTGCCGTCCTTCTCCTGGTGCCATATCGGTTTGCCGTTGTCGAGAGTGACGGGACGCGGGTCGCCGAAGCCGCGGACGCCTCTCAGGGTGCCGAAGTAGTGGTCGAAGGAACGGTTTTCCTGCATCAGGACGACGATGTGCTCGACGTCCTCGATCGACCCGGTGCGGTGGTTGGCCGGGAGCGCGGCGGCGCGCTGGATGCTGGCGGACAGTGCGCTGAAGGCCGTGGTGGCACCCGCGAGTTGGAGAAAGCGGCGCCGGTTGACTTCGGACATGAAGGACAGACCTCTCATCCTGAGGTACGGGATGGCCGGAACATGACGGAATCTGCGCGGAAGGAGTGTTTCAGGGACACCAAACGTCAAGGAAGGGGCCGGTGACACTCGTGTGAAAGTCGCCGGTACGCGAGGTGTGCCGGGGTGATGCCCGGGGAGAGTCATGGGCGTGACAGAGACGCAGACGGCCTCCCCGCCGACGAAACGGCCCGTTCGCCAGCTCCTCGCCGCCTCCGTGGGCAACGCCGTGGAGTGGTACGACTGGTACGCCTACACGTTTCTGGCCACCTACATCGCCGCACAGGTCTTCCCGAAGAGCGCGGACAACTCGCTGGTGCCGCTGCTGTCCACGTTCGCGGTGTTCGCGGTGGGCTTCTTCATGCGGCCGGTCGGCGGGCTGCTGATGGGGGCGGTCGCGGACCGGCACGGGCGGCGGACCGCGCTGACGGTCACCATCCTGCTGATGGGCGGCAGCAGCCTGCTCGTCGGGCTGACTCCGACGTACGCGGCGGTGGGCGTGCTGGCGCCGGTGATCCTCGTCCTGGCGCGGCTGCTGCAAGGGCTGTCCGTGGGTGGCGAGTTCGCGGCCTCGACCACCTTCCTGGTGGAGTCGGCGGGCCCCGGCAGGCGCGGTCTGTTCTCCAGCTTCCAGTACGTGTCGACGACCGTGGGGCAGC
>NZ_DF968218.1:0-77272 GCF_001270025.1 Streptomyces azureus
CCGGCACGCCAACGACGCCAAGCGCGCCACGCACGTCGAACTCCTGCCGTTCTCCCGGGCCGTCAGGCCCACCGAGCCGTCCTCGGCGTCCCCGGCGCTGACCGGCCTGGTGGGCGCGAGCGCGGGCGGCCTGCTGGGCGGTCTCGCGCTGCTGGTCCGTCCCCGGCGCGTCGCCGCCGAGGGCGCGCGCCCGGCCACCGTGCCCGGTCCGGCCCCCGCCGCCGACGCGCAGGGGCAGCTGTGAGCGCGGTGCTGGGGACCGACGTCGGCACGCTGCGGGCCGAACTGTGCACCGACGAGCGAGAGTTCGCCGAGCTGGGCCCCGCCTGGGAGCGCCTGTACCGCAGGTG
This sequence comes from Streptomyces azureus, assembly GCF_001270025.1. Lineage (NCBI taxonomy): Bacteria > Bacillati > Actinomycetota > Actinomycetes > Kitasatosporales > Streptomycetaceae > Streptomyces > Streptomyces azureus. The sequence continues at coordinate 351 of NZ_DF968218.1, forward strand.
TGCCGCGGCGACTCCGTTCCAGAGCCACGCCTGGCTGCACTCGTGGTGGACGTCGTACGGAAGCCCCGGTCGCCTGCGGCTGGTGCTGGTGCGCGACGGCGGCGAACTGCGCGCGGCGGCGCCGCTGATGCGGGTCGGGCGGACGCTGCCCCGGCTCGTCCCGCTGGGCGGGGCGATCTCCGACTACGGAGACGTCCTGCTCGACGACGAGCACGCCGACCGGGCGGCACCCGCGCTCGCCGGAGCGCTGTCGGCGGCCGCCCGCACCGCACTGATCGACTTCCGCGAGGTGCGTCCGGGCGGCGCGGCCGAAAGCGTCTACGCGCACTGGCGCGGACCGCGCCGCCGGGTGCGCGACTCACTCTGCCTGGAACTGCCCGCCGTGCCGGTGGAGGAGCTGGCGGCCCGGCTGCCCGGGGCGAAGGCCCGGCGGGCGCGGGCCCACCTGCGCAAACTGACCGCGCTGGGCGTGACGCGCCGGACCGCGCCCCCCGACGAGGTGGGCGCGGCACTCGGGCGGCTCCTCGCACTGCACCGGCTGCAGTGGCAGAGCCGCGGGGTGACGCCGGAGCACCTCCGGGAACGGTTCGCCGCGCACCTCGTGCGCGCGGCCGGGTCGCTGGTGCGCTCAGGAGATGCCGTGATCACCGAGTTCCTGCTGGACGGCGAGGTGGTGGCCGTCGACCTGACGCTGCTGTCGCCACGCCTGGCGGGCTGCTATCTGTACGGCGTCCATCCGCGGCTGCGGGAGCGGAAGGCGGACATCGCCGTGATGCTGCTGGACGCGGGTACCCGGCACGCCGTCGCCGGGGAGCGCGGCACGCTCAGCCTGCTGCGCGGCGACGAACCGTACAAGCGCCGCTGGCGACCCGAGCCCGTGGTCAACCAGCGGCTGCTCCTGGCCCGGCGGCGCACCACCCCGCTGCTCTGGGCGGTCGTCTGCGAGGTCGCCGCGCGCGACCGGGGCAGGGAACTGGTGCGCGGGTGGAAGGAACGGAGCGGCGGCAGGGCCTGAGCCTTCCGCCGCCCCCGTCCGGCCGGTGGGGGCACCGGGGTCACCGGAAGCGCGACCACCAGTCGAAGCGGACGCAGAACCTTCCGCCGAGCCAGTGCTCGACCCAGTCCCCCAGGTTCAGCGGCGAGCAGTCCGGGTGGGGCGGCGCCGTCGGCACCGGCCGGGGCGTCGGCACGGGACTGGGCAACGGCACCGGCACCGGCACGGGCTCGGGCTCGGAGCGACCGGAGAGCACGGTCCGGTACACCTCGGCCGCCTTCGGGTTCTGCCGGCACTGCCACACGCCGTGCGGGCAGTAGTCGGTGATCGTGTGGTACAGCGGCTTGTGTACGTCCATCCAGGCGAGCATGCCCCGCATGTACTCCGGGTTGTCGCCGTTGCGGAACAGACCCCACTCCGGATACGAGATGGGTTTGCCGTGTTCCTTCGCGAACTCCACGTGCTTTTGCAGGCCGTACGGCTCCGTCACCTGTCCGTCGAAGGACAGCCCCTGCGGCTGGTCGTACGCGTCCATGCCGATGATGTCGACCGTGGCGTCCCCCGGGTAGCAGTCGGTCCAGGGGACGGCGTCACGCCCGCGGCTCGGTGTGAAGTCGAACCGGAACCTCTGACCCGGCACCGAGCGCATGGTGGTGACGATTCTGTTCCAGTACCTCTTCCAGGCCTCCGGGTCCGGCCCGCATCGGTGGGTGTACGTGATGCCGTTCATCTCCCAGCCGAGCACGAGGATGGTGTCCGGCACCCCCGACTCGACCAGCCGCTCGGCCAGACGGCGGTAGTGCGGGTCGAACTCCCCGGCCGCGCCTCGGCGCAGCAGGGCACGGACCTCGGCGTCGGAGAGGCCCTCCTCGTTGCGCTCCAGCATGGGCACGTTGAGGACGAACATCCGGTCGGCCCTCTCCCGGCGCCAGTTCGCCCAGGCGTCGAGGAAGCCGGGGGCGCCTTCGATGTTGCTCCAGCGGTCACCCGGCAGATAGGAGCGCCCCACGCGCGGTTGAGGGCCGTCCAGCCACCGGCTGATCTCGGCCATACGGAGCACGCCGAGAGGGCCGTAGTGGAGGTAGGCGCCGAAGGCGGGCTGTGGGTCGGGGGGTGCGGGCAGTGCGGGTGGGACGACGGGGGCCGTCGGCACCGGGACTGCCGGGACCGGCGTCGTCGCAACAGGCGTCTCGGCGGCCTCTCCCACCCCGGCGCCCACGGCGAGTCCGGGTACCTGTGTCAGGGCGGCCGACACGAGAAGACCGGCCGCGACGTACACGGCCCATCTTCTGCGGCGCCGTTGCTGAGCGGCCATGGCTGCTCCTTTTCTCCGCTCACCGGCAGCAGCCGGAGGGTGCGCTGCCACTGGTTCATCCGTATTCGCCCCGTTGACCAGTCATATGTATGCCCACTCCGTCGACTTGGTTCTCTGCCTTCACACACTCCGATCACCCGCACGAGTGAGCCACGGCCGAGGAAGTCAAGGCGGACTACGGGAAGGAGGCCGGAACGCACCAGGGTGCCGGACGCGGTACGTCCGGCACCCTGAGCGCTCTACTACCGGCGGGACGCGGCTCGGCCTCGTCGGTACAGGACGGCGCCGCTCGTCAGCAGCAGCGCGGCGACGCCGGAAGCCGCGAGCACCTGCTGGTCACTGCCGGTCTCGGCAAGAGAGGGCGGCTCGGTCGAGGGCTCGGCGTGCGGTGGGGATGACGCAGGCGGCTTTGTCGGCGGCTTCGACTCCGCCGGCGGCGTGGTGGGCGGTGACGTCGGCGGCTTAGTCTTCGCCGGCGGCTTCGTGGTCGGCGTGTCGCCGTAGCCGTCCTCCTCCTCGCCGTAGCCGCCTTCCTCGTCGCCGTGGCCACCTTCGTCATGGCCGTAGCCACTTTCGTCATGGTCGTAACCGACGTCGCCGCCATCGCCGTCGCCGACGTCACCGTCTCCGTAGCCACTTTCGTCGCGGCCATGGTCGGCGTCGTCGTCGCCGTATCCGCTCTCTTCGCCCGTGGTGGCCCGTGACGTCGACGATGCCGTCTTCACCGACGACGTGGCCGAGGACTGCGTGGCGGAGGCGACGCCAGAGCCGCCGGCGTCGCCGTAACCGGCCCCGTCGGCATCATCGCTGCCGTGGCCGTAACCGTCGTGCTCGCGGTCGTCACCGGAGTCGGAGGCCGGGCCGCTCGTGCACGAGGCCCCGGAGGACGAATCCACCTCGGTCTGCACGCCGATGGATTCGCCGCAGGCCGCGGAAACCTCGGAGTGCGATGCCGCGAACGCCTGGATACCGTACATGGGCAGGATGCTCGTCGCGGCGGCGGCCACGACCATCCCCCTGCTCAGTTTTTTGCGCATTTTCGTCGTCTTCCTGCTTGAAGGGGAAACGCCTGCCCCCGTGCCGGTGCCCACTGCGGGATGGGGGGAGGACTGGCTCTCGTCAGCCCTTGCCCCTTTTCTTACGGCTGTGTCCCGAGACGGCTTCCCGCCTCCCGTAATTCCGCCTCCACCTGATCTTCTGGCTGGTCCAGTGGTGGGATCCGGTGAAGTGCCAGTACCGACAGTCCGAGCATCGGTAGATACGGTCCGGAATCTTCCTCAGCAGTGGCTGCTTGATCAGCCAGCGCCTCGCCTCGGATTCAGTACGGAACGACGCTTTTCCTGTCTCCGGACAACGCGGCAGGATGATCACATCGGCCATCTTTCCTCCGAGGCGGGATTCAACTCACATGTCTCTTCGGCGCCAGCGAGAACCGATACTGCATCAGCAGGAAATCCCCCGGCAAGCAGGTGACACCCTTACGAACGAGTAGTCATCCAACTTCACCCGCATGGCCCTGTATACAGAAAAGAGGCAGCGGCCATCGGGAGGATGGCCGCTGCCGATACCGGGGTGAATGCGCAACACGCGTGGAAGAATCATGGCTCCGCCGACGGTTGTCTCGGCCGGCCCAGTCAAGCCGTGTCCAGATCACCGGACTCGCCCCCTGGACCAACCGCCGGACGATCAGCCTCTCATTGACGTGGACCGACATACGAGCAGAAATTGCCGAACTTCACGACGTTGTCGCCCGATGCGGTGATCGGCGCGTTGATCACGACCAAAGAGGCATTGAATGTCTGTTCACACTTCAGAAGCTGCGTGTTGCCGATGCCCGCGCCGGACGGGTCCTCACCGGCGTCGCCGACCTGAGATGTTCCGGCACCCGTGACACCGGTACTGCCGATAGCAGCGGCCATCAGCACGGCTTTCCTGAACCTGCGCATGTGTATCTCCACGGGCTGACCACAGGCGATTACGAGAGGAAACGGGCCGCGCGCCGAAGGCCCGAGGCCCGGTCCTTCACAGTGCTGCGGAATCAGTCCTCGACAGGCCCGACCACCGTGCAGAAGTTGCCGATCGCCTGGGTGTTGTCCCCGAGAACCGCAATCTGAACGGGCGCAAAGGCAAGGCCGCCGTTGAAGTCCTGGTCGCACTCCACGACCTGCAGGTTGTCGATGGCGACGCCAGACGGCTTGTCGTCCGACTTGTCCTTGTCGCAGGCGTGGGCGACTCCGCCACTGAGAGCCATGCCACCCACCATGACCGCTACGGCCGTGGCCTTCTGGAACTTGTTCATCACTTCTCCGATTTTCTTGACGCGCCCGGATCCATTACGGACCGTGCCCGGACAGATACAGACGATAACACGGGGTTCACTCAACGCCGCATTTTCGATACGCCATATGGGGTAATGACATCGAGGCAGCCGGCACGGCCAGGACGAGAAGCGGGTCTCGCGCCAAAGGGCGCGAGACCCGAACTTCGCAACGCCTTGGAATCAGTCCTCGACAGGCCCGACCACCGTGCAGAAGTTGCCGATCAGCTGGGTGTTGTCGCCGGTACCCGTAACCTGAGCGGGCGTAAAGAGGGCGCCACCGTTGAAGTCCTGGTCGCACTCCACGATCTGCACGTTGCCGAGGACGATGTCAGCCGCGTCCTTGTAGTAGTCGTGGCCGTCATCGGCGTGGGCGACCCCGCCACCGAGAGCCATGCCGCCGACCATGACCGCTACGGCCGCGGCCTTCTTGAGCTTGTCCATCACTTCTCCGATTTCTTCGTGCTCGGGCCAATTACGGACCGTGCTCGGACAGTTACAAAACATAGCACGCGGCTCGCCCGACGCGGCATTTTCCGATGCGCCATATGGGTAATGATTAGTGCTCACACCCTTCCCCTCCCTCCGGGCGCGCTCACCGGGCTACGCAGAAATACCGATCAGCCAGCAAAGCCGCGACAATAAGAGTGTCGGGAGCCAACGCAAAGCGGGTCTCGCGCCGAAGGCGCGAGACCCGACTCTTCACAGTGCCGCGGAATCAGTCCTCGACAGGACCGACCACCGTGCAGAAGTTGCCGATCACCTGGGTGTTGTCGCCGGTGACCGTGGTCTGAATAGGCGCAAAGGCCAGCCCGGCGTCGAACTCCTGCTCACACTCAACGGCCTGCAGGTTGCCGATGATGATGTCAGCCGCGTCCTTGTAGTCGTGGCCGCCGTCGGCGTGGGCGACCCCGCCACCGAGAGCCATGCCGCCGACCATGACCGCTACGGCCGCGGCCTTCTTCAGCTTGTCCATCACTTCTCCGATTTCTTCGCGCGCTCGGGCCAATTACGGACCGTGCTCGGACAGTCACAGACGATAACACGCGAGAGGCGTACCGCTGCATTTCCGGCACACCCAATGGAGTACGACTAATTGATTTATATGTGTTTATTGGATGTTGGCAGGGATGGATGGCAGGCCGACCGCGCCCGCGAGACGCCGTCGGCCTGAGGACTCGTCAGGGGGTGCAGAGCGTGGTGCTCTCACCGTCGGTCTGCAGCGTGGCGCAGGCCTGCTGAACTCTGGGCACGGTGACGGTGACGCTCTGCTGGACGCCGGCCTGCACGGTCTGCTGCAGGCTCACGAGTTCGGTGTCGCCCGCGGTGATGCGCACACCGACGGTTCGCGTGTGGCCGCATGCGATGTTGACGCTGATCGTGCTGGTCACGGCGTTGCTGACGTTCTGGATACCAACGGCACAGGGGAAGGCGTGCTGCGGAGCGGCCTGCGCGGGCGCGGCGGCCACGATCGGTGCGGAAGCCAGCAGCGCGGTGGCCGCCGAACGGAGCATGCGACGAGGCATGGGTCCTCCAACTGTCGACGAGGGCCGACCATCACCGGCCGTCGCCCCTCGATTGAGTCCCAAATGTTCCTTTGGGGGTGCTTTTCGAGGAGATGTGATCACGGGTACACCGTGTGCGCAACATTCGGCGCCGCCCAGTCGATCGTCCGGCGTTGGTGGCAAGGTGCTCCCCGCGCAGGCGTTGTCGTACGCCGTCGGCGTGGCGCCCGGAGTCCAGGGCGAGTGGAGGACAGGCGCACAGCCGATACGACAGCGGCTCGCGGACGCTCCGTTGAGCGGGTCCCGATGGTCCGGCGTGACGTCATGGTGGCTCTGGTCGGCCAGTCCGCCCCTGCACGGGTCAGCCTCACGCTCCAGCCGGGCGGCAACATCCTTGTTTCATGGGCCGGTTGCGCACTCCCGCACGCCCCGGCACCGCAGGGCCGGCGCCTGTGACGCCGAAGCACGCAGCGGATGCCCGGCTCAGGACGCTAGGACACCACGTCCTTGCGGGCGAAACCGCGGAAGGCCAGGGCGAACAGCACGAGCGCGTACGTCACGGAGATCGACGTGCCCTGGATCATGTCCGTCCACTGCAACTGCGGTTGGACGGCGTCGAGCCAGGCGTACTGCCAGTGCGCGGGCAGGAAGTGGCGCCAGTCGCCGAGGGCCGTCACCTCGTCGAGGACGCTGCCGATGATGGTCAGGAACACCGCGCCGCCGACCGCGCCGAGCGGGGCGTCCGTCCGGGTCGACAGCCAGAACGCGAGGGCCGCGGTGACCAGTTGGGACACCATGATGTAGACCACGACGATCAGCAGGCGCTGGGCGGCGGTGCCGGTGGGCAGGGTGCCGCCGGTGGGCAGCTGGAGCGGGCCCCAGCCGTAGGCGGCCGTGCCGACGACGAGGGCGACGATCGGGAGCAGGACCAGCGCGGCCAGGCTCAGGCTGAGTCCGACGGCGAGCTTGGACCACAGCAGCCGGGCCCGGGGTACGGGCGCCGCGAGCAGGTAGCGCAGGGACGACCAGCTGGCCTCCGAGGCGACCGTGTCGCCGCAGAACAGGGCGACGGGGATGACGAGGAGGAAGCCGGCGGCGGAGAAGAGGTTGACGGCGGCGAAGTTGGCTCCGGAGGCCGTCGCCGTGTCCATGAGGTTGACGCGGTTGTTGTTGCCGCCCGGGTCGCCGCCGACCTGGAAGGCGATGAGCAGGATGATCGGCAGGGCGAACAGCACGCCGCCCATGACCATCGTGCGGCGCCGCTTCAGCTGCCGGACCAGCTCCACCCGGAAGGGCAGGGTGCGGCCCGCTCGGTAGCCCTCGGCGACCTCGACGGGCTCGGCCCGGTCGGCGAGCTTGCTCATGCTTCGGCTCCGATCAGGGTGAGGAAGGCGTCCTCCAGGCGGCGGTGCGGGCCGACCGACCGTACGGGCACGTCCAGCCGTACGAGTTCGGCGACCAGGCGCTGCGGGGTGCCGTCGGCGTCGAGCTGGACCAGCAGCCCCTCGTCGACGGGCACGGCCGAGGCGACGCCCGGCAGGGCGGCGACCTTCTCGACGATCGGCTCGTCGACGGGCGTGGCCGTGCCCACCAGAAGGGTGTCGCCCGAGCCGACGATGTCCTCGACCGGGCCCGCCTGGACGAGCTTCCCGTGGTCCATCACGACCAGGTGGGTGCAGGTCTGCTCGACCTCCGCGAGGAGGTGGCTGGAGACGATGACCGTCCGTCCCGCGGCGGCGTAGCGGATCATCACCTCGCGCATCTCGCGGATCTGGGGCGGGTCGAGGCCGTTGGTCGGTTCGTCGAGGATGAGCAGGTCCGGCATGCCGAGCATGGCTTGGGCGATGGCGAGGCGCTGGCGCATGCCCTGGGAGTAGGTGCGCACCGCGCGGGCGAGCGCGTCGCCGAGGCCCGCGATCTCCAGGGCCTCCTCCATGTGCGCGTCCTCGGCCGGACGGCCGGTGGCGCGCCAGTACAGCTCCAGGTTCTCCCGGCCGGACAGGTGCGGCAGGAAGCCCGCGCCCTCGACGAAGGCGCCGACCCGGGACAGGACCGGGGCGCCGGGGGCGATGGCGTGTCCGAAGACGCGGATGTCGCCACCGTCCGGCTTGATCAGGCCCATCAGCATGCGCAGGGTCGTGGTCTTGCCGGCGCCGTTCGGGCCGAGCAGGCCGAGGACCTGGCCCTTCTCCACGCGGAAGGACAGGTCCTTGACGGCGTACCGGTCGGAGGACTTGGCGTACCGCTTGGTCAGGTCCGTGATCTGGAGGGGCACTTCGGCGAGTTCGGGGTCCGGCGGGGCGGGTGCAGCCGTGCGGCGGCGTCCCGTGATGATCAGCGCCAGGGCGATCGCGGCGCCGGCGAGCGGCATCCACCACACCCAGGCGGGCAGCGGGCCCTGTGCGTTACTCTCGCCGAGCGCCGAGGGGACCTTGAGGTCGCCCTTGAGGGAGACGGTGTACGTGGCCGGGGTCGTCGGGGAGGCATAGCCGAGGTCCGTCGAGGCGAGGACCAGGCGCAGCCGGTGGCCGTCGTCGACCTCGTGGTCGATCGCCGGGAGGGTGATGGTGACGTCCTTGCCGGCCTTGGCGCCCTCGACCCTGACGGGTGTGACCAGCTGGGAGGGCAGCACCGGCTGGGTGCGGCCCGGGCCGACGTCGTAGACCTTGGCAAAGAGCACGGCGTCGTCGCTGGTGGACTTCACGTGGACCGTGGCCGTCGGGGAGCCGGTGATCTGGACGTCGTCCCGGAACGGGGCCGACTCGAACGCGGCGAACTGGCCGGGGAAGTCGAGGGAGACCCCGACGCCGAGCGTGGAGAGCTGGCTGAGGCCGCCCGCGCCGCCGAGGCCGGGCAGGGCGGAGACGCCGGGCGGGCTGGCGCCGGGCGGGTTGTCGAAGCTCTGCTCGCGGCCGGCCAGGGCGATGGAGCGCTGCTTGCTCTCCAGGCCGGGGTAGCGGTCCGAGGTCACGCCGGTCAGGCGGGGTTCGCCGTCGCCGGAGCCGAGGCCGAGGGTGCGGGTGACGCGGAAGGCGGGGCCGGTGTCGACGCCCTTGTCGTCCTTCAGGTAGCGGTCGAACCAGCTCTGCACGCGGCCCTGGACGCGGCTCGTCTCCATGTCGCCGCCGTCGTGGCCCCCGGCGATCCAGTCGACGTCGACGGGGGCGCCGCCCGCACGGATGGCCTTCGCGGCCTGGTCGGCCTGGCCGAGCGGGAAGAGGGAGTCGGACTGACCCTGCATCAGCAGCGTCGGCACCTTGATGTTCTTGCCGACCGCGGAGGGCGAACGCTCGTCGAGCATCCTGCGTGCCTCGGCGTCCGGCTTGCCCGACTCGGCGACCCGCTCGTACATCCGGCACAGCGCGGGCTCGAACCGCTCGCAGCCGCCGCCGGAGTTGACGAAGATGCCGGCCCACAGCTTCTTGAACACGCCGTTCGGGAACAGCGCGTCGGCGAGGTTCCAGTACGTGATGGCCGGGGCGATGGCGTCCACCCGGTCGTCGTGTCCCGCCGTGAGCAGCGCGATCGCGCCGCCGTAGGAGGCACCGGCCATACCCACGCGGGGGTCGCCGGGCTTGTCGAGTTCGACCTCGGGCTGCTTGGCGAGCCAGTCGATGAGCTTCGAGACGTCGGCGACCTCGCCCTTGGGGTCGTTCAGCCCGATCTTCCCGGTCGACTTCCCGAAGCTGCGCGCCGACCAGGTCAGGACCGCGTAGCCGTCTCTGGCGAGATCCTCGGCCTGCTGCCGCACGTCGTTCTTGCTGCCGCCGAAGCCGTGGCCGAGCAGGACGGCGGGGCGGCGGCCGTCACCGCCGGAGGTGAAGTACGAGGTGTCGATACGCACCCCGTTCCCCGTGTCCAGGACCCGGTCGGCGCGGTCGACCGGGGGCACCTCGTCGGACGCGACGGCCGTCCACGTCCCCGCTCCCGCGAGCACGACGACGGCGGCCCCGGCGGCGAGGAGCCTCCGGGGCCTCCGAAGCAGCCCGTTCAGTCCGGGCAGTCGAAGATCCATGCGTCAACGGTACGGGGTCAACCTGTCGATGAGTTGTCGACCGGAGACCGAAGCGCAAGGCCTTCCAGGGGTGTACACGGAGTTTTCGGCGTACTGCGGGTGGTGTACGGGGTGGAGCTCGGGCCGTCCGGTGAGTGGCCGTCTGGGGGTCCGTTGCGGCTTGTCGCGCCCACGCGGCGGAGCTGCATATCGATTCAGCCCCGCGCCCCTGAGCCTCAGTGGTTGCGCGGGAAGCCCAGGTCCACGCCCGCCGGGGCGTCGGCCGGGTCGGGCCAGCGGGTGGTGACGACCTTGCCGCGGGTGTAGAAGTGCGTGCCGTCGTTGCCGTAGATGTGGTGGTCGCCGAAGAGCGAGTCCTTCCAGCCGCCGAAGGAGTGGTAGCCCACGGGGACCGGGATCGGGACGTTCACGCCGACCATGCCGGCCTCGACCTCCAGCTGGAAGCGGCGGGCCGCGCCGCCGTCCCGGGTGAAGATCGCGGTGCCGTTGCCGAACGGCGAGGCGTTGACGATGTCCAGGGCCTCCTCGTAGGTCTCCGTGCGCAGCACGCACAGGACCGGGCCGAAGATCTCGTCCTGGTAGGCCTTCGCGGACGTGGGCACCTTGTCGAGCAGCGAGATGCCGATCCAGTGGCCGTTCTCGAAGCCGTCGACGGTGTAGCCCGTGCCGTCCAGGACCACTTCGGCGCCCTCGGCCGCCGCGCCCTCGACGTAGGAGGCCACCTTGTCGCGGTGGACCTTCGTGATCAGCGGGCCCATCTCGGAGGAGGAGTCGTTGCCGGGGCCGATCTTGATCTTCTCGGCGCGCTCGCGGATCTTCTCTACCAGTTCGTCGCCGATCGCGCCGACCGCGACGACCGCCGAGATGGCCATGCAGCGCTCGCCCGCCGAGCCGTAGGCGGCGGACACGGCGGCGTCGGCGGCGGCGTCCAGGTCGGCGTCCGGGAGGACCAGCATGTGGTTCTTGGCTCCGCCGAGCGCCTGGACGCGCTTGCCGTTGGCCGAGGCGGTGGTGTGGATGTAGCGGGCGATCGGGGTCGAGCCGACGAAGGAGACCGCCTTGACGTCGGGGTGCTCCAGCAGGCGGTCGACGGCCACCTTGTCGCCGTGGACGACGTTGAAGACGCCGTCCGGCAGGCCGGCCTCGGCGAGCAGCTCGGCGAGCCTGACCGACGCCGACGGGTCCTTCTCGGACGGCTTCAGCACGAACGTGTTGCCGCACGCGATGGCGAGGGGGAACATCCACATCGGCACCATCGCCGGGAAGTTGAACGGCGTGATGCCGGCGACGACGCCGAGGGGCTGGCGGATCGAGGACACGTCCACGCGGCTCGCCACCTGCGTGGACAGCTCGCCCTTCAGCTGGACGCTGATGCCGCAGGCCAGGTCGACGATCTCCAGGCCGCGCGCCACCTCGCCGAGCGCGTCGGAGTGCACCTTGCCGTGCTCGGCGGTGATCAGCTCGGCGATCTCGTCGCGGTGGGCGTCCAGCAGCGCCCGGAACCTGAAGAGGATCGAGGTCCGCTGGGCCAGCGAGGACTGGCCCCAGGTGACGAAGGCCTGCTTGGCGGCGGCGACCGCCGCGTCCACCTCGTCGACCGAGGCGAACGGGACCTTCGTGGTCACCTCACCGGTCGCCGGGTCGGTCACCGGCCCGTGCGTGCCCGAGGCGCCTTCGACGGTCTTGCCGCCGATCCAGTGGTTGACGATCTTCGTCATGGCCGGGAACTCCTTCACAGATGGCGGCGTCGAGTGGAGACGTGCCGTTCGTACAGCTCACGTGCCTTGACCGCGGACGGCCGTGTCGCGGTCTCGGCCACGGGTACATCCCACCAGGCCTGCGCGGGAGGCGCGCCCGACACTGTGTCTGCCGTTTGGGTCTCCACATAGACACATGTGGGAGTGTCGGCGGCCCGGGCCTCGGCGAGCGCCTCCCGCAGGTCCCGTACGGACTTCGCGCGCAGGACGCGCATGCCGAGGCTGGCCGCGTTGGCGGCGAGGTCCACCGGCAGCGGCGGCCCCGTGTACGTGCCGTCCTCGGACGGGAAGCGGTAGGCGGTGCCGAACCGCTCGCCGCCGACCGACTCGGACAGTCCGCCGATGGACGCGTAGCCGTGGTTCTGGATGATCAACACCTTGATCGCGACGCCCTCCTGCACGGCCGTCACGATCTCCGTCGGCATCATCAGGTACGTGCCGTCGCCGACCAGCGCCCACACGGGCCGGTCGGGGGCGGCCATCCTGACGCCGATGGCGGCCGGGATCTCGTAGCCCATGCAGGAGTAGCCGTACTCCAGGTGGTACTGGTCGTACGAGCGAGTCCGCCACAGTTTGTGCAGGTCGCCCGGGAGGGAACCGGCGGCGTTGATGAGGATGTCCGACTCGTCGACCAGGGCGTCCAGGACGCCGAGGACCTGCGGCTGCGTCGGGCGGGTGTCCGGCTCGTCCACCTCGTAGCAGGCGTCGACGCGCTGCTCCCAGCGCTCCTTGTCCTCGGTGTACTCGGTGGCGTACGACGGCGGGACCCGGTGGCCGTGCATCTCCAGCCGCTCGGTCAGCTCCTCCAGACCGGTGCGGGCGTCCGCGATCAGGGGCTGGCCGGCGAGCTTGTGGCCGTCGAAGGGGGCGATGTTGAGGTTGAGGAACCGGACGTTCTCGCCGGTGAAGAGGGTGCCGGAGGCGGTGGTGAAGTCGGTGTAGCGGGTGCCGACGCCGATCACCAGGTCGGCGGTGCGGGCGAGTTCGTCCGCGGTGGCCGTGCCGGTGTGGCCGATGCCGCCGACGTCCTGGGGATGGTCGTGGCGCAGGGAGCCCTTGCCGGCCTGGGTGGAGGCGACCGGGATGCCGGTGATCTCGGCGAACTCGGCGAGCGCCTCCTCGGCGCGGCTGTGGTGTACGCCGCCGCCGGCGACGACCAGGGGCCTCTTCGCCGCGCGGATGAGCCGTACCGCCTCGGCGAGTTCCGTCGGGTCGGCACCGGGACGCCGTACGGTCCAGGTGCGCTCGGCGAAGAAGTCGTCGGGCCAGTCGTACGCCTCGGCCTGCACGTCCTGGGGCAGGGCGAGGGTGACGGCGCCGGTCTCGACGGGGTCGGTGAGCACGCGCATCGCGTTCAGCGCCGAGGGGATCAGGGCCTCCGGCCGCGTGATCCGGTCGAAGTACCTCGACACCGGGCGCAGACAGTCGTTGACCGACACGTCGCCCGCGTACGGCACCTCGAGCTGCTGGAGGACCGGGTCGGCTGGGCGGGTGGCGAAGATGTCGCCGGGCAGGAGCAGCACCGGCAGGTGGTTGATGGTCGCCAGGGCCGCGCCGGTGACGAGGTTGGTGGCGCCCGGGCCGATGGAGGTCGTCACCGCGTGCGTGGAGAGGCGGTTGGACTGGCGCGCGTAACCGACCGCCGCGTGCACCATGGCCTGTTCGTTGCGGCCCTGGTGGTACGGCATCGCGTCGGTGTGCTCCAGGAGCGCCTGGCCGATGCCGGCGACGTTGCCGTGGCCGAAGATGCCCCAGGTGGCGCCGATGAGCCGCTGCCGTACGCCGTCGCGTTCGGTGTACTGGGCGGCGAGGAAACGGACCAGCGCTTGCGCGACGGTCAGCCGGGTCGTCATCGGTAACCCCCTGTGCTCTCTGCGTGGTCCGGGTGGAAGCAGATCCGCCACTCCCGCGTCTCACCCGGACCGGCCATGACATTCAGGTAGTACATGTCGTGGCCGGGCTGGGCGATCGACGGGCCGTGCCATCCGTCGGGGACGAGGACGGCGTCGCCGGAGCGGACCTCCGTGAGGACGTCGGATCCGCCCTCACGCGAGGGGAATACGCGCTGGTAGCCGAAACCGTTCGGGCCGTCGATCTCGAAGTAGTAGATCTCCTCCAGCTCGGCCTCCTCGCCGGGCCGGTGCTCATCGTGCTTGTGCGGCGGGTACGAGGACCAGTTGCCGCCGGGTGTGATCACCTCGACCGCGATGAGCTTGTCGCAGTCGAAGGCGTCCGCCGAGGCGAAGTTGCGGACGTGGCGCAGGCAGGTGCCGCTGCCGCGCTGTTCGACGGGGACCTCCGGCGCGGGGCCGTAGCGGGCGGGGAGTTGTCGCTCGCACTTCGCTCCTGCCAAAGCAAAGCGGCCTCCCGCGCCGGAGGCGATCTGGGCCCGGGCGTCACGGGGCGCGTACGCGAAGTCGGTGACCGACGCGAACACGCTCTGTCTGCCCGAGAGGTGGAACTCTTCGTTCTCGACGCGCACGGTGCACGCGCCCGTCAGGGGCAGCACGATCCACTCGCTGTCCCCGGTGGTGAAGGTGTGGGTGCCACCCGGCGCGAGCTCCACGATCCGCAGGCTGCTGTGCGTCCAGCCGGCCCGCTTGGGGTCGATGTCCAGGACGTAGTTCACGTCGGCGGTGGTGCCCTTGGGGACGTGGAGCTCACTGGTCATGAAACGGCCCTCACAGCAGTCCTACGGCGGTGTCCACGGCGGCGGCCACGTCGCCGTCCACCGGGTACAGCAGCGACCGGCCGACCACCAGCCCGCGCACGGTGGGCAGTTGCAGGGCGCCACGCCACTTCTCGTACGCCCCGTCCTGGTCGTCGCCCACCTCGCCGCCCAGCAGTACGGCGGGCAGCGTGGAGGCGGCCATGACCTCGGCCATGTCGTCGGGGTTGTCGGTGACCGGCACCTTCAGCCAGGTGTAGGCCGAACTGCCGCCCAGGCCGGAGGCGATGGCGATCGACCGGGTGACGGCCTCGGCGGACAGGTCGTTGCGCAGCCGGCCCGCCTCGTCGCGGCGGGAGATGAACGGCTCGACGAAGACGGGGAGCCGTCGGGCGGCCATGTCGTCGATGGCGCGGGCGGTGGACTCCAGGGTGGTGAGGGAGCCCGGGTCGTCGTAGTCGATGCGCAGGAGCAGCTTGCCCGCGTCGAAGCCGAGGCGCTCGATGTCCTCGGGGCGGTGGCCGGTGAAGCGGTCGTCGAGTTCGAAGCGCGCGCCCTGGAGGCCGCCGCGGTTCATCGAGCCCAGGACGACCTTGCCGTCGAGGGCGCCGAGCAGGAGCAGGTCGTCGAGGATGTCGGCCGTGGCGAGGACGCCGTCCACGCCCGGGCGGGACAAGGCCAGGCAGAGGCGTTCAAGCAGGTCGGCGCGGTTGGCCATGGCCATGCTGCGGCCGCCGACGCCCAGGGCGCCGCGGGCCGGGTGGTCGGCGGCGACGATCATCAGCCGGCCGCTGTCGTTCAGCAGGGGCCGGCGGGGGCGGCGGGCGGCGGCCTCGGCGATCGCCTCCGGGCGGTGACTGCGGAGGTGGACGAGTTCGGAGACGTCGACGGTCACTTGACGGCCCCCGCGGTGACGGCCGCCTCGATCTCGTCCGGGGTGGGCATCGCGGACGAGCACTCCAGGCGGGAGGCGACGATGGCGCCGGCGGCGTTGGCGTGCCGCATGGTCTTCTCCAGGTCCCAGCCGGCCAGCAGGCCGTGGACGAGACAGCCGCCGAAGGCGTCGCCGGCGCCGAGGCCGTTGAGGACGTTCACGGGCAGCGGCGGGACCTCGGCGCTCTCACCGGCGCGGTTCACGGCCAGGACGCCCTTGGGGCCCTGCTTGACGACGGCCAGCTCGACACCGGCGTCCAGGAGGGACCGGGCGGCGGCGTGGGGCTCGCGCACACCCGTGGCGACCTCCACCTCGTCGAGGTTGCCGACGGCGACGGTGGTGTGGCGCAGGGCCTCCTGGTAGAAGGGGCGGGCCGCGTCGGGGTCGGTCCAGAACACGGGGCGCCAGTCGAGGTCGAAGACCGTCGTGCCGGACTTGGCGCGGTGGGCGAGGGCCGCGAGGGTCGCCGTCCGGCTCGGCTCCTCGCTCAGGCCCGTGCCCGTGACCCAGAAGACGCGCGCGTCACGGACGGCGTCGAGGTCGAGATCGTGGGCGTCGATCTCCAGGTCGGGGGCCTTGGGCTGCCGGTAGAAGTACAGCGGGAAGTCGTCCGGCGGGAAGACCTCGCAGAAGGTGACCGGGGTGGGCAGGCCGGGGACCGGGGTGACCCAGCGGTCGTCCACGCCGAAGCCCTGGAGGGCCTCGTGCAGGTAGGTGCCGAAGGGGTCGTCGCCGGTGCGGGTGATCACCGCGGTCCGCCGTCCCAGGCGGGCCGCGGCGACCGCGACGTTCGTGGCAGAGCCGCCGAGGAACTTGCCGAAGGACGTGACCTGCGGCAGCGGGACGCCCGTCTGGAGCGGATACAGATCTACTCCGATACGCCCCATGGTGATCAGGTCGTACGCCATCGGCTTCCCCTAGGTGTCGGCTCTCCCCGGCTTTGTAGTCCCCTTCCCGAAGCCCTGTCAATGTTTTGTCCGGACATTCGGACCAGATTATGACAGCGCTTTCGGCATGCCCTGGTCCGTGTCCGCCTCTTTCGGTAAGTCTTCGGCCCGAGAGGAGTGTCCGCAAAGTCCCGTCATCTTCCCGGAGGGCGGGCCCTGCGGCGTTCGGTGCGTGCTCTTGGGATACCCCCTGGCGGTGGGGGTCCCCTGCTCGAAGAGCTTGGGGGAGCGTGCCGGGCGCCGCGGGGCAGGCGGCAATTTGCGGACACCCCTGGCTGTCGGTCCGCCTCTCCAGACGGCTGCCGCGCGACAACATGTCCGTCACCCTGCCGCGCGGCAGGGTGACGGACATGTTGTCGCTGGGGGCGTCCAGGGCGATGCGGTGCCAGCGGCCGCGCGGCACGATGACGGCGGTGCCCGGCGTCAGGCCGGCCACCTCCTCCTGATCGCCCGGCCACTCCGGGCGGAGGTGGAGGCGCATCCCGCCGGCGAGGCAGGAGACGACCTCGTCCGCCTCGGTGTGGATCTCCCAGTGCCCTCGGCACACTGGAGGCCTACTGCGCCACAGGGTCTCTGCGCCGGGCCGCCGACCTGCTCCATCTGCACCACAGCAGCGTGGCGCGGCGGCTGGAACTGATCGGCAGGACGGGCTTCGAACTCACGGAGCCCGCCGGTCCGCTGCGCGCCGGTCCCGCTCTCACGGCCTGGCGACTGGTCGACGGCTGACGACCCCGCCCGGGTGCCGCGTCAAGGCGCCCCGCCGGAGCTCCGGCGAGTGCCTTTGCCCCAGCTGGGTCACAAACGTCCCCTTCCTGTCACACGTGTCGCATGTACGCGGGTCTTCCGTCACACCCCGCGCACAGGCCCTGCCCCATGTCACCGGAGCGTCGTTGTCCGGACACAGGCTTGTTGATCGCCAGCGCAGCGCCCGGCTCCCACGGACGGCCGTCCCCGGTCGCCGCCGTGGTGCGCGCGGGGAGGTGCACGTCATGACCGACCGAAGGCTCTGGTCCTACAAGGAGATCGCGGCACACATCCGGGTGCAGCCGGACACCGTGCGGTCCTACCGCAAGCACGGCCTGCTGCCTCCGCCCGACCACGTCGAGAGCGGCAAGCCCTACTGGTACGCCGACACGGTCCGCGCCTGGGTGGCTTCCAGGCCCGGCAACCGTGCCCGAAGAGGCGACTGACCTTCCCGGGCCGATCTCCTGCCCACCGTCGCGTGGGGCACGGGTGTCTTCGGGGGGTCAGCGCCACGGCTCGATGACCGTCGCGCCCGCCGGTGGCGCCGTCCCCATCGCCGCCAGCGCGGACGGCGCCTCGTCCAGCGGGATCGTGGACGTCACCAGCAGGTCGGGGCGCAGGACGCCGCCGCGGACCAGCTCCAGCATCGGCGGGTAGCCGTGCGCGGCCATGCCGTGGCTGCCGAGGAGTTCGAGCTCCAGAGCGATCGCGCGGGCCATCGGCACGGGTGTCGTGCCGGTCGGCGAGGGCAGCAGGCCGACCTGGACGTGCCGGCCGCGGCGGCGCAGGCCGTTCACAGAGGCGGCGCAGGTGGCAGGTGAGCCGAGGGCGTCGAGGGAGAGATGGGCACCGCCGCCGGTGAGGTCACGGACCGCCGCCGCCGGATCCGGCACGGCCGACGCGTCCAGGCAGTGCGCCGCCCCGAACTTCCGCGCCAGGTCCAGGGCACCGGCCACCACGTCCACGGCCACGACCCGCGCGCCCGAGGCCGCAGCGATCATCACCGCCGACAGCCCGACCCCGCCGCAGCCGTGCACCGCCACCCACTCCCCCGCCGCGACCCGGCCCTGCCGCACCACCGCCCGGTACGCCGTGGCGAACCGGCAGCCGAGGGAGGCCGCCGTCGCGAACGACAGCTCTCCGGGAATCGCCACGAGGTTGACGTCGGCGTGGTCCAGGGCCACGTACTGGGCGAAGGAACCCCAGTGCGAGAAGCCGGGCTGGGTCTGCCGCTCGCACACCTGGTGGTCACCCGCCGCACAGGACGGGCAGGTGCCGCAGGCGCAGATGAACGGCACGGTGACCCGGTCACCGGGCCGCCAGCGGGCCACCCGGTCGCCCACCGCCTCGACGACCCCGGCGAGTTCATGCCCCGGCACGTGCGGCAGCACGATGTCCGGGTCGTGGCCCTGCCAGCCGTGCCAGTCGCTGCGGCACAGCCCCGTGGCCTCGACCCGCACGACGACCCCGTGCTCCGCGGGCTCCGGATCAGCGACGTCCCGCACCTCGGCCGGCTCCCCGTACCGCTCGAACACCACGGCCCGCATGTTCTACCCGCCCTCCGTTCGCGTCCGGGGTCGCCGGGTGTCCTGGCACCCCGGGCAGTCAGCGTCTCGGGGAACGCTAGCCCGTGTCCTGCGGGCCTGTGCTTCAGCCCGGGGCTCCGACCTTGCCCCTGGCCGGTTGCGGTGCTCTGGCCGGTTCCTGGTCCGACTCGCTCAGGCCGAAGCGTTCGTGGAAGCGGCGCAGGGGGCCCGGGGCCCACCAGGTGGCGCGGCCGGTGAGGCGCATGACCGCGGGGACCAGGAGGCTGCGGACGATCATGGCGTCCATCAGGACCGCCAGGGCGATGCCCAGGCCGAGCATCTTGGTGTTGGTGACCCGGGACGTGCCGATCGCGACCATGACCACGGCCAGGATGACCGCCGCCGCCGTGATCAGCCCGCCGGTGCGCTGGAGTCCGTGGCGGACGGCCTGGTCGTGGTCGCCGGTGTGGTCGTACTCCTCCTTGATGCGGGAGAGCAGGAACACGCCGTAGTCCATGGACAGGCCGAAGGCCACGCAGAACATCAGGACCGGGAGGGTCGTCTCGATGGAGCCGGGGCTGGTGAAGCCGAGCAGGCCGGAGAGGTGGCCGTCCTGGAAGATCCAGACGACCGCGCCGAACATGGCCGTCAGACTGAGCGCGTTGAGCACGACCGCCTGAATCGGTACCAGCACGCTGCCCGTGAGGAGGAAGACCAGGAGCAGTGTGACGATCGTGATGAAGACAGCCGCGAGCGGCAGGCGTTCGCCTATGGCGTCCTTGGAGTCGACCAGGACGGCCGCCGTGCCGGTCACCTTGGTGTCGAAGGGGGCCCGGACCTCGCGCAGTTCGCCGACCAGGCGCTGGGCCGGTTCGTCGACCGCCTCACCCTTCGGCAGCACCGTGAAGTACGCCGAGTCGCCCTTCACCAGCGGCCCGTCGACCCGCAGCACATCGGGCAGTCCGGCGACCCGCTCCTTGTAGGCGCCGTACTGCGCCTCGGTCGCACGGCCCTCGGCGAGCACGTCCAGGCCGCCGCCGGGGCTGCCCGGGAAACCCTCCCTGATGTGCTGCTGCACGACATGGGACTCCGACGTCGAGGGCAGCTGGCGGTCGTCGGCGGTGCCGAACTTGACGCCCAGGAAGGGCAGTCCGAGCAGGACGAGGACGGCTGTGGTGCCCAGGGCGAAGAAGGGGGCGCGGCGCATGACGAGCGACGCCGAGCGCGCCCAGGCCCTGCCCTCCTCCCCGGCGGGCTTCGGCCGCTGTCCGCGCCGGAACACGCGGCGCAGGTCCAGGGAGTTGACCCGGTGTCCCAGCAGCATCAGCGCCGCCGGGAGCAGGATCAGGGCGGCGGCCGCGGCCAGCAGCACCACGGCGATCCCGGCGTAGGCGAAGGACCGCAGGAAGTACTGCGGGAAGACCAGCATCGCCGCCAGGGACACCGCGACCGTGAGGGCGGAGAACAGCACCGTGCGGCCGGCGGTGCGCAGCGTCGTGCCGATCGCGGTCAGGGGCTCGGCCCCGGTGGACAGCTCCTCGCGGAAGCGACGGACGATGAACAGCGCGTAGTCGACGGCGAGGCCGAGGCCGAGGGCCGTGGTCAGGTTGATCGCGAACACGGACACGTCGGTGAGCTCAGTGAGGCCGCGCAGGATCGCGTTCGTCCCGAGGATGGCGACGATGCCGATGCCGAGTGGCAGCAGGGCCGCGACGGCGCTGCCGAAGACCATCACCAGCAGCACGAGCGTCACCGGCAGGGCGATGAGCTCGGCCCGCGTCAGGTCCTCCTGGATGATCGCCTGCATCTCGTGCCGCACGGCGACCGGGCCGCCGACGGTGACCTCCACCGGGCCGTGCACGCCGCGGTAGTGGGGCGCGATGCGCTCCAGGGTCTCGCCGGCGGTCTTCTCGTCGCCCGTGATGCGGGCGGCTATCAGCGCCTCATGACCGTCTTCGGCGCGCAGGGCCGGGGTGCCGGACTGCCAGTAGGAGCCGACGCCGGTGACGCCCTTCTCGTTCGCCAGTCGCTCGGCGAGACGCTCGGCCCGGGCGGCGACGGCCGGGTCGTCGAC
Source organism: Streptomyces azureus (assembly GCF_001270025.1). NCBI lineage: Bacteria > Bacillati > Actinomycetota > Actinomycetes > Kitasatosporales > Streptomycetaceae > Streptomyces > Streptomyces azureus. The sequence goes on from NZ_DF968218.1 coordinate 21,147, forward strand.
CGAGGCGTCGCCCGCGTCGAGCAGGAGCAGCAGGTTGGGCTGGGAGCCGGGGAACTCGCGCTCCAGGGCCTTGGTCGCGTATGTGGACTCGGCGGCCGGGTCCTCCCAGCCGCCGGCGCCGAGCCGGTCGGCGACGCCGCCGCCGGCCAGCACCGCGAGGGCGGTGAGGACCAGCGCCACGAGCAGCGACCGTCTGGGCCGGGCCGTCACGAAGCGGGTCCAGGCTCCGACGCGTGGTGGTGTGTTGACTTCGGTCATCGTGCGGTGTCCCCTTCACCGTGACCCGTGTCCAGGCGCAGCCCGACAGCACGGGGCTGCCGTAAACTGGCAAACACGAGAGATCGCTCGCATTTCTGCCGACTCCAGAATGCGAGCGACCGCTCGCGTTTGTCAATCGCGTTCTGAGACCTGGGGATAACGCGTGCCCGAGAAGACCGAGAAACCCGGAACAGAGACGACGGCGGCGGCCGAGGACCGGCCACGCCGCCGCCAGGCGCGCGGCGAGCGCCGGATCGCCCAGCTCCTCGACGCCGCCGCCACCGTCTTCTCCACGACCGGCTACACGGCCGCCAGCACCAACGCCATCGCCCGCGAGGCAGGCGTCTCACCGGGGACGCTGTACCAGTTCTTCCCGAACAAGGAAGCGATCGCGATCGAGCTGGGCAGTCGGCTCATGCACGAGATGCGGCAGTCCTACGACGAGGTCCTCGCCCCGATCGACCCGGCGGCGACCCCGATCGAGGACGTGATCGCCGGGACCGTCGACCGCTTCATCGAGTTCAACTGCCGGCACCCGGCCTTCTTCGCGCTGATGCACGGCTCCGACATCCCGGGACGCATCGCCGAGGAGCACGACGCGCTGCACCGCACGCTGGCCGCCCGGGTCGAGGCGCTCCTCGCCCCGTTCACCCCCGGCGTCCCCGCCCCGGCCGTCGCCCGCACCGCCCAGATGTGCGTCGGCATCTACAAGGCGGGCCTGGAGTTGGTCCTGGCCCACGAGGGCGCCGAACGCGAGGCCTACGTCCAGGAGCTGAAGGACGCCCTCCTGCGCTACCTGCGACCGGTGGTCGGGGACGTCGTGGACTGATACCCCCTAGGGGTACAGTTGGTGTGTGCGGGCCTCACAGGTCCCCATTGCCCCACGGCCTCGACGAGGAGTAACGACATGACCGCCCAGACCGACACCACGGGCCCCGTCACCACCGTCTACAAGGTGAGCGGCATGAGCTGCGGACACTGCGAGGGCGCCGTCTCCGGCGAGATCTCCCAGATCTCCGGCGTCAGTTCGGTGACGGCCGTCGCCTCGACCGGCGAGGTCACCGTCGTCTCAGCCACCCCGCTCGACGACGAGGCCGTACGCGCCGCCGTCGACGAGGCCGGCTACGAGCTGGCCGGGAAGGCCTGAGCCGGCTCCAAGAGCCCCACCCGGCTCCAAGAGTCCGAGACGCACAGACCTGAGACGTCCCAGTCCTGGCACTCGTACCGACGTACGGGCCGTACGTCACCGGGGCCCCGGCCCGTACGGCCCGTTCCGCTTCCCGGGCGTCCCGCATCACCTGGAGTACGGACATGACCAGCACCACCGCCAAGGCGCCGACGGACCGCGAGCCGGCGCTCGCCGAGGTCGAGCTGCTCATCGGCGGGATGACCTGCGCCTCCTGCGCGGCCCGCGTGGAGAAGAAGCTCAACCGCATGGACGGCGTCACCGCCACGGTGAACTACGCGACGGAGAAGGCCCGGGTCACCTATCCCGCGGACATCGAGGTCGCCGACCTGATCGCGACCGTGGTGAAGACCGGGTACACCGCCGAGGAGCCCGCGCCCGCGCGCGAGGAGGAGCCCGCCGCCGAGGGGACGCGCGCCGCCGAGGAGGGCCCCGAGCTGCCGGTTCTCCGCCGCCGCCTCGTCGTCTCCGCCGCCCTCGCCGTCCCGGTCGTCCTGCTGGCGATGGTCCCGGCGCTCCAGTTCGACAACTGGCAGTGGCTCTCGCTCACCCTCGCCGCCCCGGTCGTCGTCTGGGGCGGGCTGCCGTTCCACCGGGCGGCCTGGACGAACGCCCGGCACGGTGCCGCCACCATGGACACGCTGGTCTCCCTCGGCACGCTGGCCGCGTTCGGCTGGTCCCTGTGGGCCCTGTTCCTCGGCGACGCGGGCATGCCCGGCATGCGGCACCCCTTCGAGTTCACGGTCTCGCGTGGCGACGGCGCCTCCTCGATCTACCTGGAGGTCGCCTCCGGCGTCACCGCCTTCATTCTGCTGGGCCGCTATCTGGAGGCCCGCTCCAAGCGCCGTGCGGGAGCCGCCCTGCGCGCGCTCATGGAGCTGGGCGCCAAGGACGTCGCCGTGCTCCGGGACGGGCGCGAGGTGCGGATCCCGGCACAGCGGCTGGCCGTCGGCGACCGGTTCGTCGTACGGCCCGGCGAGAAGATCGCCACCGACGGCACGGTCGTCGAGGGCGCCTCGGCGGTGGACGCCTCGATGCTGACCGGCGAGTCGGCGCCGGTGGACGTGACGGCCGGGGACGCGGTCACCGGCGCGACGGTCAACGCGGGCGGGCGGCTCGTCGTCGAGGCGACCCGGATCGGCGCCGACACCCGGCTCGCGCGGATGGCGAAGCTGGTGGAGGACGCGCAGAACGGCAAGGCCGAGGTGCAGCGGCTCGCCGACCGGATCTCCGGGATCTTCGTGCCGGTGGTCCTGCTGATCGCCGCCGCCACGGCCGGGGCGTGGCTGGGGACGACCGGCGACGGCGTCGCCGCGTTCACCGCCGCGGTCGCGGTCCTGATCATCGCCTGTCCGTGCGCGCTGGGCCTGGCCACCCCGACCGCGCTGATGGTCGGCACGGGCCGTGGTGCCCAGCTCGGCATCCTCATCAAGGGCCCGGAGGTCCTGGAGTCCACGCGCCGGATCGACACCGTCGTCCTGGACAAGACCGGCACGGTCACCACGGGCCGGATGACCCTCCAGGAAGTCCACGTCGCCGAGGCCGCCGACGAGAAGGAGGTACTGCGGCTGGCGGGCGCCGTCGAGCACGCCTCCGAGCACCCGGTGGCCCGTGCGATCGCGCTGGGCGCCGAGGAGAGGGCCGGACGGCTCCCGGACGTCGAGGGCTTCGAGAACGTCCCCGGGCGGGGCGTACGGGGGTGTGTGGAGGGCCGTGAGGTCGCCGTGGGGCGGCTCTTCGACGACGTACCGCCCGAACTGGCCCGCGCGCGGGACGAGGCCGAGCGGGCGGGCCGTACGGCCGTCCTGGCCGGCTGGGACGGGACGGCGCGGGCCGTGCTGGCCGTGGCGGACGCGGTCAAGGAGACCAGCGCCGAGGCGGTGCGCAAGCTGCGCGCGCTGGGGCTCACACCGGTGCTGCTGACCGGGGACAACCGGGCGGTGGCCGAAACGGTGGCCGAGGCCGTCGGGATCGACCAGGTCATCGCGGAGGTCCTGCCCGAGGACAAGGTCGACGCCGTACGGCGGTTGCAGGCCGAGGGGCGGGTCGTCGCCATGGTGGGCGACGGCGTCAACGACGCGGCCGCGCTCGCCACCGCCGACCTGGGCCTGGCCATGGGCACCGGCACGGACGCGGCGATCGAGGCGGGCGATCTGACGTTGGTCCGCGGCGACCTGCGGGTGGCCGCGGACGCGATCCGGCTGTCGCGCCGGACGCTGGCCACGATCAAGGGCAACCTCGTCTGGGCCTTCGGCTACAACGTGGCCGCGCTGCCGCTGGCCGCCGCGGGACTGCTGAACCCGATGATCGCCGGGGCCGCGATGGCCTTTTCGTCGGTCTTCGTCGTCACGAACAGTCTCCGACTGCGGACATTCCGGTGAAGTCACCCGAATTCGCCCTAAGTTCACGGCGAACGTGATATGAGCCCCTCTGGAGTCCCGGGCCCGGCTCACATAAGCTCTTCACAAGGCTCGCGCATCATCCTTACGCTGGAGCCCCAAGCGGCATACCCGGGCTCTTGCGCACCTTACGGACATACGCAAGAGACGCAGATCACAGTGATGTGAACGTAACCATCGAAGGGGTTCGAAGGTCTAAGTTGACGATGTCGGGGAGCGTCTTGGGGGGCGCCACCTGGCATCTGGAGATGTCTTGGGGGACTTCTCCAGAGATGCGTTGCCGGGGCACGTACACCGGGAAGCTTTGAGCGGCCCTCCCGGTCGTGCGCTGTCCCGGCAGACCGCACACCGTAGTACGGCGAGTTTTGCTCGTTGTGCTCAACAGCGATTCAGGCGCTGTCCTCACAGACGCCCGGCCGGATCCCGTGGGGGGAATCCGTACCGGGACTGGGAAGGCGCCCTGGTCGTCGGCCCGTGGGGGGACCGGCGACAGGGCGCCTTCTTTTCTGCTTCTCTGCCTCTCGGGCCTTCCCGCCCCGCACGTACGCAAGAGCCCCCGCACCCGCACAAGCGCGGATACGAGGGCCGAGCGGTACTGCGCCTCAGCGCTCCTCGACGGGCACGAAGTCGCGCTCGACGACGCCCGTGTAGATCTGGCGCGGGCGGCCGATGCGGGAGCCCGGCTCCTTGATCATCTCGTGCCACTGGGCGATCCAGCCCGGCAGCCGGCCGAGGGCGAACAGGACCGTGAACATCTCGGTCGGGAAGCCCATGGCCCGGTAGATCAGGCCGGTGTAGAAGTCGACGTTCGGGTAGAGGCTGCGCGAGACGAAGTAATCGTCGGAGAGCGCGTGCTCCTCCAGCTTCAGCGCGATGTCCAGCAGCTCGTCGGACTTGCCGAGGGCGGACAGCACGTCGTGCGCGGCGGCCTTGATGATCTTGGCGCGCGGGTCGAAGTTCTTGTAGACCCGGTGGCCGAAGCCCATCAGGCGGACGCCGTCCTCCTTGTTCTTCACCTTGCGGATGAAGGAGTCGACGTCACCGCCGGAGTCGCGGATGCCCTCCAGCATCTCCAGCACGGACTGATTGGCGCCGCCGTGCAGCGGGCCCCACAGCGCGTTGATGCCGGCGGAGATCGAGGCGAACATGTTCGCCTGCGAGGAGCCGACCAGGCGGACCGTCGAGGTCGAACAGTTCTGCTCGTGGTCCGCGTGCAGGATCAGCAGCTTGTCGAGCGCGGAGACCACGGTCGGGTCCAGCTCGTACTCCTGCGCCGGGACGGAGAAGGTCATGCGGAGGAAGTTCTCGACGTAGCCGAGGTCGTTGCGCGGGTAGACGAACGGGTGACCGATCGACTTCTTGTACGCGTACGCCGCGATCGTCGGGAGCTTGGCGAGCAGGCGGATCGTGGAGAGGTTGCGCTGGCGCTCGTCGAACGGGTTGTGGCTGTCCTGGTAGAACGTGGACAGCGCCGAGACGACCGAGGACAGCATGGCCATCGGGTGGGCGTCGCGCGGGAAGCCCTTGTAGAAGTTCTTGACGTCCTCGTGCAGCAGGGTGTGCTGCGTGATGTCGTTCTTGAACGTCGAGAGCTCGTCGACGGTCGGCAGCTCGCCGTTGATCAGCAGGTAGGCGACCTCCAGGAAGGTGGAGCGCTCGGCCAGCTGCTCGATCGGGTAGCCGCGGTACCGCAGGATGCCCGCTTCGCCGTCCAGGTAGGTAATGGCGGATTTGTAGGCGGCGGTATTGCCGTAACCGCTGTCCAGCGTCACCAGACCGGTCTGGGCGCGGAGCTTGCCGATGTCGAAGCCCTTGTCACCGACGGTGCTGTCGATCACCGGGTAGGTGTACTCGCCGTCGCCGTACCGCAGTACTACAGAGTTGTCGCTCACGTCATCCCTCACCGACGTTGTGCCTCTTCTTCGAGGTGCCCTGACTGTCTCTACCATCCCCCACTCGGCTCAGGAGAGTGCACTCGGGGTCGACCATCGGGCCTACTGACGGCACTGAGTGCCGCCAACTTCCTCATCCTGCCCCCTGTGTTCCCCTTCTGGAAGTGCTCTGTGACCTTCACGACTCATTTGATCGATCATTTTTCTGCGAACCGAGCCGGAAGTCGAGTGCCGTGCACCGGCGGCCCGCGGACACGGAGCGCACCGCCTGGCCGATCGCCCTGCGCGAACCGACGAGGACGACCAGCTGTTTGGCCCGGGTGACCGCCGTGTAGAGCAGGTTCCGCTGGAGCATCATCCAGGCGCTCGTGGTGACCGGGATGACGACCGCCGGGTACTCGCTGCCCTGGGAGCGGTGGATGGTCACGGCGTAGGCGTGAGCCAGCTCGTCGAGCTCGTCGAACTCGTACGGAACCTCCTCGTCCTCGTCCGTCAGCACCGTCAGACGCTGGTCGACCGGGTCGAGCGAGGTGACCACACCGACGGTGCCGTTGAAGACACCGTTCTTGCCCTTCTCGTAATTGTTGCGAATCTGGGTGACCTTGTCGCCGACACGGAACACCCGTCCGCCGAATCTCTTCTCGGGCAGATCGGGGCGGCCCGGGGTGATGGCCTGCTGAAGCAGGCCGTTGAGGGTGCCCGCGCCCGCCGGGCCCCGGTGCATGGGGGCGAGGACCTGCACGTCCCGGCGCGGATCCAGCCCGAACCTGGCCGGGATGCGACGCGCCGCCACATCCACCGTGAGCCGCCCGGCGGCCTCCGTGTCGTCCTCGACGAAGAGGAAGAAGTCCTTCATGCCGTCGGTGAGCGGGTGTTGGCCGGCGTTGATCCGGTGCGCGTTCGTCACCACGCCCGACTGCTGGGCCTGGCGGAAGACCCGGGTGAGGCGGACGGCGGGGATGGGACCCCCGTCGGCCAGGAGGTCGCGCAGCACCTCCCCCGCGCCGACACTCGGCAGCTGGTCCACATCCCCGACGAAGAGGAGATGGGCTCCCGGCGGCACGGCCTTGACGAGCTTGTTGGCGAGGAGCAGGTCCAGCATGGACGCCTCGTCGACCACGACCAGGTCGGCGTCCAGCGGGCGGTCCCGGTCGTAGGCCGCGTCGCCGCCGGGCTTCAGCTCCAGCAGACGGTGGACCGTCGAGGCCTCGGCGCCGGTGAGTTCGGACAGGCGCTTGGCGGCCCGGCCGGTCGGGGCGGCGAGCACGACCTTCGCCTTCTTCGCGCGTGCCAGCTCCACGATGGAGCGGACCGTGAAGGACTTGCCGCAGCCGGGGCCGCCGGTGAGGACGGCGACCTTCTCGGTCAGCGCGAGCCTGACGGCGGCCTCCTGCTCGGGGGCGAGGTCGACGCCGGTTCGTGTTTTCAGCCAGCCGAGGGCCTTGTCCCAGGCCACCGCCTGGAAGCCCGGCATCCGGTCCTCCCCCGTGCGCAGGAGGCGCAGCAGCTGGGCGGAGAGGGAGAGTTCGGCTCGGTGGAAGGGCACGAGATAGATCGCGGTGACGGGCTCGCCGCCGTCAGGGCCCGGGACCTTCTCCCGTACGACGCCGGGGTCCTCGCCGTCCTCCGCGGGCTCGGCCAGCTCGGCGAGGCACTCGATGACCAGGCCCGTGTCGACCTGGAGGAGCTTGACCGCGTCCTTGATCAGCTGCTCCTCCGGGAGGAAGCAGTGGCCCTGGTCGGTGGACTGCGACAGCGCGTACTGGAGGCCCGCCTTGACGCGCTCCGGGCTGTCGTGCGGGATGCCGACGGACTGGGCGATCTTGTCGGCGGTGAGGAAGCCGATGCCCCAGACGTCGGCGGCGAGGCGGTAGGGCTGGTTCTTCACGACGGAGATGGACGCGTCGCCGTACTTCTTGTAGATGCGCACCGCGATGGACGTGGACACCTCGACGGTCTGGAGGAAGAGCATGACCTCCTTGATGGCCTTCTGTTCCTCCCAGGCGTCGGCGATCTTCTTCGTCCGCTTGGGCCCGAGACCCGGGACCTCGATGAGCCGCTTGGGCTCCTCCTCGATGATCTGGAGGGTGTCCAGCCCGAAGTGCTGTGTGATCCGGTCGGCGAAGACCGGCCCGATGCCCTTGACCAGGCCGGAGCCGAGGTAACGGCGGATGCCCTGGACGGTGGCCGGCAGGACGGTCGTGTAGTTCTCCACGTGGAACTGCTTGCCGTACTGGGGATGCGAGCCCCAGCGGCCCTCCATGCGCAGGGATTCCCCGACCTGGGCGCCGAGCAGCGCGCCCACGACCGTGAGCAGGTCGCCGCCGCCTCTGCCGGTGTCGACCCGGGCGACCGTGTAGCCGTTCTCCTCGTTGGCGTACGTGATCCGCTCGAGAACGCCTTCGAGCACGGCGAGTCGCCGTTCGCCGGCGGGGGTTCCCGTGTGGTTGGGCATGATCCGACCGTACCGCCGGGGTACGACAGTCAGGCCTCCAGGTGACCTTCCTTGACGGCCGTCACGAATGCCGTCCAGCCGTGGAGGGAGAAGACCAGGGCGGGGCCGTGGGCGGTCTTGCTGTCGCGGACGGGCACGTCTGGGTTGTTGCGGGACACTTCGAGGCACTCGGCTTGACTGCCGCCGCTGTAGCTCGACTTGTACCACCCGCTGTGTTCACTACTGATCATGCGCGTGTTCCTCCGCTGCCGACCTGACGAGGGCCAGTGACTCCTGCTGCGACAACGCGTCGCTCAGCGCCAGAGCGTAGGCGGTCTGGCAGGCGCTCACCAGCGCCGGATCGTCCATCAGACGTCCCGTCTCGAACGCGTCGACGTATGCCACCGGGACGGAGTCCTCGAAGGTCATCAGGGTGAGCAGGCTCTCCATGAGCGGATGCGCACCGACGCGGTACGGAAGGACGTGCAGTCGAATCCGTCGTGACGCGGCCAAGTCCGCGATCTTGTGCAGCTGTTCCGCCATGACCTGAGGGCCACCCACAGAGCGCCGCAGCACGGCCTCGTCGAGAAGCGTCCAGATGACAGGAGCCGACGGCCCGTCGAGGATTCGGGCACGCTCTGTTCGGATGACAACTTTCCTGTCAAGTTCCTGGTCTGTGGAGTTGGGGCGGTAAGCGGCGAACACCGCCCGCGCGTAGTCGGGTGTCTGGAGCAGGCCGGGAACCAGTGAGAGCGCGAACTGCTGGATCACGGTTGCGTGTCGCTCCAGTTCGGCGGCGGCAGCGAAGCGGGGATCGTACTTGTTCTCCAGGTCCTCCAGCCACCGCGTGAAGAATCCGTCCGTTCCCAGCGCACGGTCGATCCGCTGGGCGTCGTCGGGCTTCGGCAGCCGCCTCCCGGCCTCGAAGTGGCTGATCAGCGTGGGCGAGCACACGACCTGGTCGCTCAGTTCCTCCTGAGTGAGGCCCGCCGCCGTCCGCCGTAGCCTCAGCTCCTCCCCGTACTTCTCCCGCAGCGTTCGAGGCGTGCGGCGTTCGTCCATACGGCCAACTCCCCTTCTTGACAGGTGCGATGTCAAGCCCCAGCCCCTGGAAGCGTAGCCACCACCGACCCCACTCTGTGAGTGATTCACCACAGAACGCAGTCACCACAGGTCGGAAGGCAAGCAGACATGACAGACCTCATCGCTCGAGCCCTCGAACCGCTCCTCCGCGTCCTGTTCCCTCCACGCGGACGGCGACGGCGATCCCCGGCACCGCCCCCGTGCCCGTACTGCTGCGACGGCGTCAACGGCGCGGTGGGCCGCCGGGCGGAGGAGCGTCCGTTGCGCGGAGAGGACAACCGACTGGTCCGCCCCTACCTGGCGGCGGAGGTGAGCGCGTGACGGCCGGGCGACTCCTGCCCTGGACGACTGCCGAGGGAAGGCCGTGCTACCTCGTGGGCGACGGGACGGGCTACGTCTCACGCTTGGCCGACGACATCGAAGCCGTACAGCTGGACATGGCGGACGATCTTCTCGGCCACGCCGCCGCACTCCTCGCGGAACGCCGCGTGACGAGCGCGGAGCTGCGCTACCTGGCCCTGCGGCTCACTGAGTCCCTGCGGGACGTCAAGCGGGTGGCGGAGAGCAGAGGGGCACGGCTCGACCCGTCACCATGACTCTGACCAAGGATCAGAGTCACTCTTCGGACCGCCGCTCGTGTCGGTGGGTGCCGCGGGCCAGTTCCTGGAGCAGCTCGTGCTCGGTCTTCCCGACATCCCGGGCTATCTTGCGCAGCAACAGGGCACAGAGGGCCGCGGCCCCGTCCATGAGGGCCTCGGTCGCCATGGGATCCTCGCGCCGTCGCTCTGCCACGTAGGCCGTCAGCAGGTCGTTGCCGGAGACGTAAGCGGTCATGAACTCGATGCCGTTACGAAGACGGTCGTAGTCGCTGGTCATGGTCGAACCGTCCCACACGGGTGAAGCGATCGAGTCATCGCGAGTTGCTGCGGCGAGCATACGCCCGGGCCGCGCGGGCGCGGTCGCCGCAGCGGGTGGAGCACCACTGGCGGCGACCGTGGCGGAGCAGGTAGCGGTTGCAGGCGGGGAGCCGCAGGCGGTGAGGCGTTCGGCGTCGGATGAGGTGAGCAAGTCGGCGGCGTCGGCGGCGAGGGTGGCCAGAGCGAGGTCGACGATCGCGGTGGTGGGGTGAGGGGCCGTGCGATAAGGGCCGGTCTTGTCGTCCCACCGCAGCAGCGGGGCGGTGGGGACCCGGGTCATCGCGTCGTTGACGGCCGTGACTGCCGCGGGGAGGGCGGGCAGGCCTCCGGCGCGGGCGGCGAACAGCGACCTGATCTGTTCGCGCAGTGAGCGCAGTTGAGTCGCGCACATCTCCCGCATGCCGGCGTCGACCGGGGCGAGTCCGCGGTGTGTCAGCCAGTGGTTCGCCTGCGCGGGGGTGCCCAGGAGGTCGACCGTGTGCCCGCCGGGCACCGCGATCGCGCTGTTGGCGAGGGCGAGCGAGGGGTGCTCCTCCTCGCCCCGAGCGGGCGGCGGGGTGGGCTGTTCGATCACGGACTCCTCCACGATTCTCATGGTACGACTTGCCTGTAACCGTGAGAAGCGGCTACGGTCACCTCACGGTTCGAACACATCTATCCGTGAGGTTTCTTTCATGTCTGCGCTTCCCGCGACGACCGCCCCCTTCCCCGTCCGCGTCTTCGGCGGCCCGACCGCGCTCTTCGAGTACGGCGGTCTGCGTTTCCTGACCGACCCGACCTTCGACGGTCCCGGCGACTTCCAGGCGCCCGCCGTGGTCCTGACCAAGACCGCCCCGTCCGCCGGCTCGCCCGCCGAACTCGGCCCCATCGACGTGGTGCTCCTCTCGCACGACGAGCACGCCGACAACCTCGACACCTCGGGCCGGGCCCTGCTCGCGGACGTGCCCCTCACCCTCACCACGCCCGGGGGCGGGCAGCGCCTCGGTGAGAAGGCCACGGGCCTCGCGGACTGGCAGTCCATCGAGCTCGACCGCCCCGACGGAGGCACGGTCACCGTCACGGGCGTCCCCGCCATCCACGGCCCGGGCCCGCGCGAGGAGGTCGAGCCGATCTGCGGCGAGGTCGTCGGCTTCGTCCTGACCGGGGAAGGTCTGCCCACCGTCTACGTCAGCGGCGACAACGCCTCCCTCGACGCGGTCAAGGAGATCGCCGAGCGCTTCGCCCCGGTGGACACCGCCATCCTCTTCGCCGGAGCCCCCCGCTTCGCGGAAGTCTTCGACGGAAAGGTCGTCGTCCTGGACAGCGCCATGGCCGCCGAGGCCGCGCGGATCCTCGGCGCCCGCCGCGTGGTCCCCGTCCACTACGACAGCTGGGCCCACTTCACCGAGGGCCGCGACCAGTTGGAGGCCGCTTTCACCGCCGCGGGACTGGCCGACCGTCTGGACTGGGGCGGACGCAGCTGACCTGCCGTCACTTCCGCCAGAACAGGTGGTGCGTCACCCCGTTCGGGCTCGGCACGACATCGCAGTGGAACCGGTCGAACAGCTCCTCGGGAGACTCCCAGAGCCGTGAACCGGATCCGAGTTCCACCGGCGAGACAGCCACGTGCAGCGTGTCCACCAGGTCGGCGTCGAGGAACTCCCGGATGGTCATGGCCCCGCCGCCGAGCCGGACGTCCTTGCCCTGTGCCGCCTCCCGGGCCTGTTCGAGGACCGCGGCCGGGTCGCCGCCGACGAAGTGGAACGTCGTGTCGGAGAGGGTGAACGAAGGGCGCTCGTGGTGGGTCATGACGAACACCGGCGTGTGGAACGGGGGCTCGTCACCCCACCAGCCCTTCCACTCGCAGTCCTGCCAGGGGCCGCGCTGGGGGCCGAACTTGTTGCGGCCCATGATCTCGGCGCCGATGTTGTTCGCGAAGTCGCGCGTGAAGTAGTCGTCGAGACCGCGGCTACCGCCGGGGTCGGTGCGGTTGGGCCAGCTCGCCGTGGCGCCCGCCCAGGCGAACATCTGTCCCGGGTCGGCGTGGCCGAACGGGCGCTCCAGACTCTGGTGCTCGCCGGCACCGAACCCGTCGCTCGAGACGTTGAAGTTCTGGACGCGCAGTAGCTGGTGGGGCACGGTGATCCTCCTGTGGTCGACGAGGGGTAGACCGCCCGGGCCGCCGAAACTCATCGGCGGCCCGGGGGTTCCCCCGACTTACCGGCCCGGGGGACCCTCAGCTCACCGGCCCCCCGGCCCCTCGGTCCCCCGGTTCTCCGGGCCTGCCGGCACCCCGGCCCGTCGGCACCCCGGCCCGTCGGCACCCCGGCCCGCCGGTCCCCCGTCTCACCCGGCCTGCGCGACCACGTGCTCGATCACCTGTTGGAAGTCCTCGCTCGGGGAGAACTCCACGAACTCGCTGTCCTCCAGGGCGACCGGGACGTGCCCCGGGCCCCAGTAGTACGCCTGGCCCGCCTCGTACTCCTCCTCGCCGGAGGCCGTGCGCATCCTGACCCGGCCCAAGCAGATAACCCCAGTGGGGGCACTGGCACGCGTCGTCGGGCAGGCCCTCGAGGGCAACGGGTACGTCGTTCCGGGTCGCCGCCGCCATGGCTCCTCCGCTCCGGCCCCACCGGGCCTCGCGACAACGGGCCTTTCTCCTTCCACCCTGAACCGCCGGAGAGCAGCCCGCGACATCACGATCCGGTCAAGAGGTGCCCTCGGGGTCTTGATTTACCGGCGTGTAATCGATTCCATCCACCCGTCGATGTAATCGATTCCACGAGCGCTTCAGCAAGTGCTCCCACGACTGATCCACAAGGAGGTGGAGCGGCGGTGGCCAGCATCAAGGACGTCGCTGCCGAGGCGGGCGTATCGGTCGCCACGGTCTCGCGCGTCCTGAACGACCACCCGTCGGTCAGCGCCGACGCACGCACGCGCGTGCTGGCCGCCGTCGAGTCCCTGGGCTACCGCCCGAACGCCGTCGCCCGCTCCCTGCGCACCGACCAGACCCACACCCTCGGCCTGGTCATCAGCGACGTACTGAACCCGTACTTCACCGAACTGGCCCGCTCCGTCGAGGAGGAGGCCCGCGCGCTCGGCTACAGCGTCATCATCGGCAACGCCGACGAGCGGCCCGACCTCCAGGACCACCACGTACGCAACCTGCTGGACCGGCGGATCGACGGGCTGCTCGTCTCCCCGACGGACGGCGGTTCGCCGCTGATGCTGGACGCCGCGCGGTCGGGAACGCCCATGGTGTTCGTGGACCGGTGGATCCCGGGCGTGGACGTGCCGGTGGTCCGGTCGGACGGACGGGCCGCCGTACGGGATCTCGTGGAGCATCTGCATGGGCTCGGGCACCGGCGGGTCGCGATCATCGCGGGTCCGGCGGCGACCACGACCGGACGCGAGCGTGTGGAGGCCTTCCGGGAGGCCCTCCAGGAGCACGGGCTCGGCCTCCCCGAGGCCTACATAGGGCAGGGCGACTTCCAGGCCGAGAGCGGGCGCCGGGTCACCGAGGGGTTCCTCGACCTGGCCGAACCGCCCGAGGCCGTGTTCGCGGCCGACAACCTGATGGCGCTCGGCGCGCTGGATGCCGTACGCGCGCGTGGACTACGCGTGCCGGACGACATCGCGCTGGCCGCGTTCGACGACATCCCGTGGTTCGTGCACACCGATCCGCCGGTCACCGCTATCGCCCAGCCGACCGGCGAGCTGGGGCGTGCCGCCGTGCGCGCGCTGGTCGACCGGATCGAGGGGCGGCCCGGCGAGTCCGTCACCCTCCCCGCCCGGCTCGTCGTACGCCGCTCGTGCGGCGAGCCGTATCCGGACTCCCCGGAGCCGGACTCTGCACAGGACCCCGCTGTGCAGCCCTCCGCTGAGAACAGGAGCCACACGTGAGCAACGCGGACGAGTTGCTGCGCATCGAGGGCATACGGAAGACCTTCCCGGGAGTGGTCGCGCTCGACGGCGTCGACTTCGACCTGCGCCGGGGCGAGGTGCATGTGCTGCTCGGTGAGAACGGCGCGGGCAAGAGCACCCTCATCAAGATGCTCTCCGGCGCCTACACGCCCGACGCCGGGCGGATCCTGGCCGGCGGCGAGGAGGTGCGCATCCACGGTGCGCAGGACTCCGAGCGGCTCGGGATCGCCACTATCTACCAGGAGTTCAACCTCGTCCCGGATCTGACGGTCGCCGAGAACATCTTCCTGGGGAGGCAGCCGCGCCGGTTCGGGGTGATCGACCGGAAGCGGATGGAGGCCGACGCCGAGGTACTCCTCGCGCGCGTGGGCGTGAAGGTCTCGCCGCGCGCGCGTGTCCGCGAACTCGGCATCGCACGCCTCCAGATGGTCGAGATCGCCAAGGCGCTCAGCCTCGACGCGCGCGTGCTCATCATGGACGAGCCGACCGCCGTGCTCACCTCCGAGGAGGTCGACAAGCTCTTCGCGATCGTGCGCACGCTGCGCGAGGACGGCGTCGGGATCGTGTTCATCACGCATCACCTGGAGGAGATCGCCGCCCTCGGTGACCGGGTGACGGTCATCCGGGACGGCAGGAGCGTCGGGCAGGTGCCCGCCTCCACGCCCGAGGACGAGCTCGTGCGGCTCATGGTGGGGCGGTCGATCGAGCAGCAGTATCCGCGCGAGCGGGCCGATCGCGGCGCCGCGTTGCTGACCGTCGAGGGACTCACCCGCGACGGCGTCTTCCACGACGTCAGCTTCGAGGTGCACGCCGGTGAGGTCGTCGGCATCGCGGGACTGGTCGGCGCCGGCCGTACGGAGGTCGTACGGGCCGTGTTCGGGGCGGACCCGTACGACAGGGGGGCCGTGAAGGTCGCCGGGGCCGCCGTCCCCAAGTACGACGTCAACGCGGCGATGACCGCGGGCATCGGGCTCATCCCCGAGGACCGCAAGGGCCAGGGTCTGGTGCTGGACGCGTCGGTCGAGGAGAACCTCGGGCTGGTGACGCTGCGCTCGGCCACCCGGGTGGGGCTCGTCGACCTCAAGGGGCAGCGCGAGGCCGCCGAGCGGATCGCGGGGCAGCTCGGTGTACGGATGGCGGGCCTCGGCCAGCACGTGCGCACGCTCTCCGGCGGCAACCAGCAGAAGGTCGTCATCGGCAAGTGGCTGCTCGCCGACACCAAGGTGCTGATCCTCGACGAGCCGACGCGCGGCATCGACGTCGGCGCCAAGGTCGAGATCTACCAGCTCATCAACGAACTGACGGCCGCCGGCGCCGCCGTCCTGATGATCTCCAGTGACCTGCCCGAGGTGCTCGGCATGAGCGACCGGGTGCTGGTCATGGCGCAGGGCCGGATCGCCGGCGAACTCTCCGCCGACGAGGCGACCCAGGACACCGTGATGGCACTCGCCGTCAGCACTCCGACGACCACGATCACGACCGGAACGGAGGCCTCCCGTGGCCACTGACACGCTCAAGAGCACGACGGGCGCGGGTGGCGCCTCGGGCGGCCTGCGCCGTCTCCTGCTCGACAACGGCGCGCTCACCGCGCTCATCGTCCTCGTCATCGCGATGTCGGCGCTGTCCGGCGACTTCCTGACGACGGACAACCTCCTGAACGTCGGCGTCCAGGCAGCCGTCACCGCCATCCTCGCCTTCGGTGTCACCTTCGTGATCGTCTCGGCCGGCATCGACCTGTCGGTCGGCTCGGTCGCCGCGCTGTCGGCCACGGTCCTCGCGTGGAGCGCCACGTCGGCGGGCGTCCCCGTGTTCCTCGCCGTCCTGCTGGCCATAGCGACCGGTATCGCGTGCGGCCTGATCAACGGCATCCTGATCTCCTACGGCAAGCTGCCGCCGTTCATCGCGACGCTGGCCATGCTGTCGGTGGCCCGCGGTCTGTCGCTGGTGATCTCCGAGGGCTCGCCGATCGCCCTCCCCGACTCCGTCTCCCACCTCGGGGACGCGCTCGGCGGCTGGCTGCCGGTGCCGGTGCTCGTCATGGTCGTGATGGGCCTGATCGCCGCGTTCGTGCTCGGCCGGACCTACATCGGCCGCTCGATGTACGCGATCGGCGGCAACGAGGAGGCCGCGCGGCTGTCCGGTCTGCGCGTGAAGAAGCAGAAGCTCGCTATCTACGCCTTCTCGGGCGTCTTCGCCGCCGTCGCCGGTGTCGTGCTCGCCGCCCGGCTGTCCTCCGCGCAGCCGCAGGCCGCCGACGGCTACGAGCTGGACGCGATCGCCGCGGTCGTCATCGGCGGGGCGTCCCTGGCCGGCGGCACGGGCAAGGCGTCCGGCACGCTGATCGGCGCGCTGATCCTGGCCGTGCTGCGCAACGGGCTGAACCTGCTGAACGTGTCGGCGTTCTGGCAGCAGGTCGTCATCGGCGTCGTCATCGCGCTGGCCGTGCTGTTCGACACCGCGCGCCGCAAGGCCGGGGCGACCCCGGTGGCGGCCGGCACCGGCGGCGACAGGGGCAAGCAGGCGGTGACGTACGCGCTCGCGGCCGTCGTCACCGTCGCGATCGTCGGCGCCACGTCCTTCCTGCACAACGGCTCCTCCGCCGCGAACACCCCGAAGATGGGCCTGTCGCTGTCCACTCTGAACAACCCCTTCTTCGTGCAGATCCGGGCGGGCGCCCAGGCCGAGGCGAAGAAGCTGGGCGTGGACCTGACCGTCACGGACGCGCAGAACGACGCCTCCCAGCAGGCCAACCAGCTCCAGAACTTCACCAGTTCCGGTTTGGGCGCGATCATCGTCAACCCGGTCGACTCGGACGCGGCGAGCAACTCGGTGAAGGCCGCCGACAAGGCGAAGATCCCGGTCATCGCCGTCGACCGCGGCGTCAACAACGCGAAGACGGACACCCTCGTCGCCTCCGACAACGTCACCGGCGGTGAACTCGCCGCGAAGACCATCGCCGACAAGCTGGGCGGCAAGGGCAAGATCGTGATCCTCCAGGGCCAGGCGGGCACCTCCGCCGCCCGCGAGCGCGCCCAGGGCTTCGCCGACGGCCTCAAGGCCTACCCGGGCATCCAGGTCGTCGCCCAGCAGCCCGCGGACTTCGACCGCACCAAGGGCCTCGACGTGATGTCGAACCTGCTCCAGGCCCACCCGGACGTCCAGGGCGTCATCGCCGCCAACGACGAGATGGCGCTCGGCGCGATCAAGGCCCTGGGCACCAAGGCCGGCAAGTCGGTCTCCGTCGTCGGCTTCGACGGCACGCCTGACGGACTGAAGGCGGTCGAGGGCGGCACGCTGTACGCGTCCGTGGCGCAGCAGCCCTCCCAGCTCGGGAAGATCGCCGTGGACAACGCGCTGAAGGCACTCCAGGGCAAGAAGGTCGAGGAGACGGTGAAGGTGCCGGTGAAGGTGGTCACGAAGGAGAACGTGGCCGGCTTCAGCGGCTGACATCGGGGAACGGCGGGCGGTCACCCACGGCAGGTGGGGCCGCCCGTCCATGTCACTCATGTGGGGAGACAACTCATGTACGACTACGACCTCCTGGTCGTGGGGTCGGCCAACGCCGACCTGGTGATCGGTGTCGAGCGCCGGCCCGGTGCCGGCGAGACCGTGCTCGGCTCCGACCTGGCCGTCCATCCGGGCGGCAAGGGCGCGAACCAGGCGGCCGCGGCCGCCCGGCTCGGGGCCCGTACGGCTCTGCTCGCCCGGGTCGGCGACGACGCGTACGGCCGGCTGCTGCTCGACTCGCAGCGCTCGGCCGGCGTCGACACGGTGGGTGTCCTGGTGGGCGGCGCGCCGACCGGGGTCGCGCTGATCACGGTCGACCCGTCCGGGGACAACAGCATCGTGGTCTCACCGGGCGCGAACGGTCGGCTGGCCCCGGAGGACGTCAGCGCCGCCGGGAGCCTCTTCCACGCCTCGCGGGTGGTCTCGGCGCAGCTGGAGATCCCGCTGGAGACGGTGGTGGAGGTCGTACGGAACCTGGCGCCGGAGAGCCGTTTCGTGCTGAACCCCTCGCCGCCGCGCCCCCTTCCGCGGGAGGTGCTGGCGGCGTGCGACCCGCTGATCGTCAACGAGCACGAGGCGAAGGTGATCCTGGGCTCGGCCGCCGTGGGGGACAGCCCGGAGGACTGGGCGCGGATCCTGCTCGCGAAGGGCCCGCGGTCGGTGGTGGTGACGCTGGGCGCGGAGGGTGCGCTGGTCGCCTCGGCGGAGGGTGTCTCCCGGGTTCCGTCCGTGAAGGTGAGCGCCGTGGACACGACCGGCGCGGGTGACGCGTTCACCGCCGCGCTGGCCTGCCGGCTGGGGGCCGGTGAGTCCCTCGCGGAGGCGGCCGCGTATGCGGCGCGGGTCGGGGCGGTGACCGTGACGAGGGAGGGCGCGCAGGCGTCCTTCCCGACGGCGGCGGAGGTCGCCGAGCTGTGAAGCGCAACGGAATACTGAACCGTCACCTCGCCGGTGCGGTGGCCGAGCTGGGCCACGGGGACGGGGTGCTGGTGTGCGACGCTGGCATGCCCATTCCCGACGGCCCCCGGGTGGTGGACCTCGCCTTCCGGGCCGGGGTGCCGACGTTCGCCGAGGTGCTGGAAGGGCTGCTGGCCGAGCTGGTGGTCGAGGGGGCGACGGCGGCGACGGAGGTACGGGAAGCGAACCAGGAGGCTTCGGACCTCCTGGACGGGCACTTCCCGTCACTGGACCTCGTGTCGCACGAGCGGCTCAAGGAGCTGTCGGCCGGGGCCCGGCTGGTGGTCCGCACGGGCGAGGCACGGCCGTACGCGAACGTGCTGCTGAGGTGCGGCGTCTTCTTCTGATCGCCTCCCGCGCGCGTGCCCGCGCGTGCCCGGTGACGCTTCGAGGGGGCCCGGTCCGTCGACCGGGCCCCCTCGGCTTTCCCCTCCCGTCAGAACCCCCGCGATCCCCCCAGATCCCCCTCCAGAAAGCCCTGACGCCATGTACGACCCGCGCGGGGCAGAAAGGGTTGCACGGTCAGGTAAGAATTTCTTGCCGGATTCTTGCCGGACCTGAGGAAGTCGAAGACCACGTCCACACCGCCGCCGACCTGTTCCGTGTGATCTGACCGCACAGGGAGGGCGCCGGGCCGGGTCGTCGTCCTTCCTCCGGCCCCGCGGGGCAGCCGAGCCGCAGACGCCCGAGCCCGGTCAGGTGTCCCGGGCCGGCGCCCCGTGCCCCGTCAGGCCGATTCGTTCAGCAGCCGGTTCAGATGCTCGTGGCCCGCCTTCAGCAGGCCGGGCAGTTCGGGAGCCGACTCGTACCAGCGCTTCTCGTACTCCCAGCACAGCCAGCCGTCCCAGCCGTGCCGGGAGAGGACCTCCACGCACTCGGCCAGCGGCAGGACGCCCGCGCCGAGCGGCAGCGGGGTGGTGTCCTCGGCGGAGGCGATGTCCTTGACCTGGACGTAGCCGAGGTGCGGGGAGAGCGCCGCGTAGGTCTCCGAGGGCTGTTCGCCGCCCAGCCAGGTGTGCATCACGTCCCACAGCGCGCCCACCTGACGGTGGCCGACCAACCCGAGGACACGCATCGCGTCGGCGGCGGTGCGGTGCGAGTCGTGGGTCTCCAGGAGGATGCGGACGCCCAGGTCGTTCGCGTACTCGGCGGCCGTGCCCAGCCGCCGGGCGGCCGTGGCGTCGGCCTCCTCGGGGGTCTGGACGTCCAGATCGCCGCCGGGGAAGACCCGGATGTACGGGGCGCCGAGGTCACGGGCCAGGTCGATGAGGGAGCGGATCTCGGCCAGGACGGGTTCGTCGTCGCCCGGCGCGGCGACCCGCGCATAGCCCGCCAGGCCCAGGATCTCTACGCCCGACCCCTTGAACTCGGCCGCGACATCGGCCCGTTCGGCGGGGCCGAGGCCGGGGTGGACCGGTTCCTCGGGGTGGGCGCGCAGTTCCACGCCGTGGTAGCCGTGGGCGGTCGCGAGCCGCAGGACATCGGGCAGGGGCAGGCCGGGGACACCGAGGGTGGAGAACGCCAGCTTCATGTGGACGGACCCTACCCGGCACCCACGCCCGCGACTCCCCTTCATCACTCGGGCGTTGCGTGAAGATCCAGTCGCCAGTCCTGCCCGACCAGCTCCTGGCCGAAGGAGCGGTGCGGTTTCTCCGCGACGAGGACGAAGCCGTGGCGCTGGTAGATGCGGCGGGCCGCGGCGAGGACGTCGTTGGTCCACAGGACCACCTCGCGGTAGCCGGCCTCGCGCGCGAAGGCGACGACGGCCCCGACCAGCCGGTCCCCGATGCCCAGGCCGCGGGCGTCCGGCTCGACGAGCAGCAGCCGGAGCCGGGCGGCACCCGGCGCGTCGTCCCGTACGCACATCACGCACCCCACCGGGCGGCCGTCCAGCTCGGCGATCCACGTCCGCTCCAGATGCGGGTCGTGGTCCTCGCCGTAGTCGGCGACGATCCGGGCGACCAGGCCCTCGTAGTCGGCGTTCCACCCGTACTCGGCGGCGTACAGGGCGGCGTTGCGCTGCACGATCCAGCCGAGATCGCCGGGGGCGGGATCGCGCAGGACGACGTCCTCGGGGCGTGGCGCCCGGCCGTCGCCCAGGATCTCCCGGACGGTCCGCATCGCCTCGGCCAGCCGCGGCCGGTCCTCGGCGCGCACGGTGTCCAGCATCGCCCCGACCGTCTCGCGCGCCCGCTCGTCGAGGAGCGCGGCGGCCTCCCGGCCGCGCCCCGTGAGGGTGACACTGCGGCGGCGCGGATCCGTCTCGGACGGTCCGCGCTCGACCAGCCCGTCCTCCTCGAACCTGTTCAGGATGCGGCTCAGGTACCCGGCGTCCAGGTGCAGCTGGGCCCGCAGGTCGGCGGCGTCCGTGCGCGGCGCGTGGGCGAGCTCGTAGAGCACGCGGGACTCGGTGAGGGTGTAGGGCGCGTAGAGGTGACGGCCGTAGTCGAGCGCGCCGATGACGTTCGTGTAGAAGCGGTTGAAGGAGCGGATGTCCTGGACGGTCATGGCCACGACCCCCGATGCTTGACTCAGTCAGAGATTCCCGTGGGTCGAGCCTAGACGTCCAGGACAGCCGGGGCTAGCCCGCGGTGGCCGGCCGGTAGACGCACACCTGCGCGCCGGTCTTGGCGGTGGTCGTCGAGACCAGCTCCATCGGGCGCTTGCCACCGTCGTCGGGAAAGATCGTCTTGCCGCCGCCCAGCAGCACCGGCATGACGACGAGCTGGAGCTCGTCGACCAGGCCCTCGGACAGGAGCGTGCGCACGAGCGTCGGGCTGCCCATCATCGCGAGGTCGCCGCCCTCGGCCTCGTGCAGCTCCCGGATGCGGGTGACGGCCTGGTCGCCGGGGATGAGCGAGGTGTTGTTCCAGGTGAGGTCGGCCTCGCCGAGGGTGCTGGAGACGACGTACTTCTTCAGGGCGTTCATCCGGTCGGCGAACGGGTCCCCGGCCCGCTCGGGCCAGGCGCCCGCCATCGTCTGCCATGTACGCCGCCCGAACAGCAGCGCCTCGGCTCCGGCCAGCCCCGCGTCGAAGGCGCCGCCCAGCACCTCCTCGTCGAAGTACGGATGCGACCACCCACCGTGCGCGAAGCCGCCGTCGGTGTCCTCCTGCGGCCCGCCCGGGGCCTGCACGACGCCGTCCAGGCTGATGAACTCGGTGATCACGATGCGCATGGGACTCACTCCGCTTTTCTCGTTCGTGCGATGACGGCACTACAGACCTGGGTACGACGCGAAACTCATCGCCGGTGGCGTCCGCATGTCACGTCACGCCCGCGGCGAACACCCCCGCACGGCCGGCGGAAGGGATGAGCATCCGGGACATGGTGTCCTCGAAG
Organism: Streptomyces azureus; assembly: GCF_001270025.1. Classification (NCBI taxonomy): domain Bacteria; kingdom Bacillati; phylum Actinomycetota; class Actinomycetes; order Kitasatosporales; family Streptomycetaceae; genus Streptomyces; species Streptomyces azureus. The sequence goes on from NZ_DF968218.1 coordinate 43,025, forward strand.
GCGACGGCCGCCGAGGTCAGGAAACCCGCGGCACCCCGGAAGAGCCCCGCACCATCAACTCCCCCCGCACCGACGCGATCCCGCCGGGCGGCGCCTCCTCCCGCCCCATCGCGATCCGCCCGGCCCGCGCCCCGGCCTCCGCCAACGGCAATCGCACGGTCGTCAGCGAAGGCACCGCGTCGATGCTGAACGGCAGATCGTCGAAACCGGCCACCGACACGTCCTCCGGAATCCGCAGCCCGGAGTCGCGCAGCGCCGCACACGCCCCCAGCGCGACGGAGTCGTTCGCGGCGACGACCGCCGTCAGCGACGGGTCGCGCCGCAGCAGTTCCAGCGTCGCCTCGTAGCCGGACCGCCGGTCGTACCGCCCGTGCACCGTCCACCGAGGGTCCTCCTCGATGCCGTGCGCGGCGAGCGCGGCCCGGTGCCCCTCCAGCCGGTGCCGGGTCGTCGTCCGTTCCTCCGGGCCCGCGATGTAGCCGAGCCGCCAGTGACCGAGCCCGATCAGGTGCTCGGTGAGTGCCTGCCCGCCGCCGCGGTTGTCGAAGGTCAGCGCGATCGCCCCGGTCTCCGGCGCCGGCGGGCGTCCGCACAGGACGACCCGCGTCCCGGCGTCGGTCAGCTTCCGCACCTTCGTGTCCATCGCCGCCTGGTGCGCCGCGTCCTCGATCGCCCCGCCGGTCAGCACCACGGCCGCCGCCCGCTGCCGCTGCAACAGCGTGAGATACGTCAGCTCCCGCTCGGGAGAGCCGCCCGTGTTGCAGACCACCGCGAGTCTCTCCCCGCCCGCGCGGCCGCCAGGACCGCCGATCTCGGCCTGGATCGCGCTCGCCATGATCCCGAAGAACGGGTCGGCGATGTCGTTCACCAGGATCCCGACCAGGTCGGAGGTGGCGGCGGCCAGGGCGCTCGCGGGCCCGTTGAGCACGTAGTCCAGCTCGTCCACGGCCTTCAGCACCCGCTCGCGGGTGGAGGCGGCCACGGGGTAGTTCCCGTTCAACACGCGCGACACCGTCGCGGGCGAGACCTGCGCGCGGGCCGCCACGTCCGCCAGGGTCACCGTCATCTCGTCGTCCTCCGGTCGCGCATCTCGTCGTCCGCCCTCGTCGCCCTCGTACACATAAAGACCTGCGGCCTTGGTTCCGATGGAACCGAGACCCTGGTTCCGATGGACCTGCGGCCTTGGTTCCGATGGAACCGAGACCGTGGTTCCGATGGACCTGCGGCCTTGGTTCCGAGCAGACCTTAAGCCCCCGACCCCGGGTTGTTCGCCCCCTCGAACAACTCGTCCTGGTCACGGTCTTGTCCGGACCGCGGTTCAGAGGCTAGCTTCTTCACTCATAGAAAGCGCTTGCTGTAACGCTCACCAGTCCACAGGCGGCTCACCGGTCCGCCAGGGAAGGGTGGGGCGTACGCGGCGCGACGACCGCGTACGAAGGGAACGACGTGACACGCAAGACGGTGCGTATCGCCATGAACGGCGTGACCGGGCGCATGGGCTACCGCCAGCACCTGGTCCGCTCCATCCTCGCCCTCCGTGAGCAGGGCGGCCTCGACCTCGGCGACGGCACCGTGCTGTGGCCCGAGCCGATCCTGGTCGGCCGCCGTGAGCACGCGCTGAAGGCGCTGGCCGAGCAGCACGGGCTGGAGCACGTCTCGACCGACCTGGACGCTGTCCTCGCCGACGAGACGGTGGACATCTACTTCGACTCCCAGGTCACCTCCGCCCGCGAGGAGGCACTCAAGAAGGCCATCGCGGCCGGCAAGCACATCTACACCGAGAAGCCCACGGCCACCGGCCTCGACGGCGCCCTGGACCTCGCCCGGCTGGCGAACGAGGCCGGCATCAAGCACGGCGTCGTCCAGGACAAGCTCTTCCTCCCCGGCCTGCTGAAGCTGAAGCGCCTCATCGACGGCGGCTTCTTCGGCCGGATCCTGTCCGTGCGCGGCGAGTTCGGCTACTGGGTCTTCGAGGGCGACTGGCAGGCCGCCCAGCGCCCGTCCTGGAACTACCGGGCCGAGGACGGCGGCGGCATCGTCGTCGACATGTTCCCGCACTGGGAGTACGTCCTGCACGAGCTGTTCGGCCGCGTGAAGTCCGTCCAGGCCATCGCCACCACGCACATCCCGCAGCGCTGGGACGAGAACGGCAAGCCCTACGACGCCACCGCCGACGACGCCGCGTACGGCATCTTCGAGCTGGAGGGCGGCGCCATCGCCCAGATCAACTCCAGCTGGGCCGTGCGCGTCAACCGCGACGAGCTCGTCGAGTTCCAGGTGGACGGCACCGAAGGGTCGGCCGTCGCCGGCCTGCGCAACTGCCGCGTCCAGCACCGCTCGGCCACGCCCAAGCCGGTCTGGAACCCGGACATTCCCGCCACCGAGGTCTTCCGCGACCAGTGGCAGGAGATCCCGGACAACGCCGAGTTCGACAACGGCTTCAAGGCACAGTGGGAGCTGTTCCTCAAGCACATCTACGCCGACGCCCCCTACCACTGGGACCTGCTGGCCGGCGCCCGCGGTGTCCAGCTCGCCGAGCTGGGCCTGAAGTCCTCGGCCGAGGGCCGCCGTATCGACGTACCGGAGATCCAGCCGTGACCATCCGACTCCCGGACAGCAACGGGGCGTCGCGGACGTACGAGCCGCGCACCGAACCGCTCCTGGTGACGCCCGGCACCCCCTTCACCTCCCGCACGGTCTACTCGGCGGCGCACGTCGTCGCCGACCCGTACGCGGACGTGTCGCCCGACTCGCCCGCCGCCGTCGACTGGGACGCCACCCTGGCCTTCCGCCGTCACCTGTGGTCGCACGGGCTGGGCGTCGCCGAGGCGATGGACACCGCCCAGCGCGGCATGGGTCTGGACTGGGCGGGCGCGGCGGAGCTGATCCGCCGGTCGGCGGCGGAGGCGAAGTCGGTCGGCGGTCTGATCGCCTGCGGTGTGGGCACGGACCAGCTGTCGGTCACCGAGGTCGGCTACCCGTACAGCCTGGCGGAGATCCGTGCCGCCTACGAGGAGCAGCTCGCGGTCGTCGAGGAGTCGGGCGCGCGGGCGATCCTGATGGCCTCCCGGGCCCTGGCGGCGGTCGCCAAGGGGCCGGAGGACTATCTGGAGGTCTACGGCCACCTGCTCCGGCAGGCGTCCGAGCCGGTGGTCCTGCACTGGCTCGGCCCGATGTTCGACCCGGCGCTGGAGGGCTACTGGGGCGCCACGGACCTGGACGCCGCCACCCGCACCTTCCTGGACGTCATCGCCGCCCACCCGGACAAGGTCGACGGCATCAAGGTCTCGCTGCTGGACGCGCAGCGCGAGATCGACATCCGCCGTCGCCTGCCGCAGGGCGTGCGCTGCTACACGGGCGACGACTTCAACTACCCCGAGCTGATCGCCGGCGACGAGCAGGGCTTCAGCCACGCGCTGCTCGGCATCTTCGACCCGCTGGGCCCGCTGGCCGCTGAGGCGGTCCGGGTCCTCGACACGGGGAACGTGCAGGGCTTCCGCGACCTGCTGGACCCCACGGTCGAACTCTCCCGCCACCTCTTCCAGACCCCGACCCGCTTCTACAAGACGGGCGTGGTGTTCCTGGCCTGGCTGGCCGGTCACCAGTCCCACTTCACGATGGTCGGCGGCCTCCAGTCGGCCCGCTCGCTCCCGCACTTCGCGAAGGCCTACGAACTCGCCGACGGGCTGGGCCTGTTCCCCGGCCCGAAGCTGGCGGAGGAGCGGATGAAGAACCTGCTGAGCGTGTACGGGGTGGACCAGTGAGCACCGCGGAGCTGGAGCGCTTCTCCATCAACCAGATGACGGTGAAGCAGCTGTCGATGCCGGAACTGGTCGAGGCGTGCGGGGAGTCGGGCGTCCGCAACGTCGGCCTGTGGCGCGAGCCGGTCCAGACGTACGGCTTGGAGGCCACGGCCAAGCTGGTCCGGGACGCGGGCCTGACGGTGACGACATTGTGCCGGGGCGGCTTCTTCACGGCGATCGACCCGACCGAGCGCGCTCAGGCCCTGGCCGACAACCGCCGGGCGATCGACGAGGCGGCGACGCTGGGCACCGACACCCTGGTCCTGGTCTCGGGCGGGCTCCCGGCCGGTTCCAAGGACCTGCACGGCGCGCGGGAACGCATCGCGGACGCCCTGTCGGAACTGGGCCCGTACGCGGAGCGGCACGGCGTCCGCCTGGCGATCGAGCCGCTCCACCCGATGTACGCCTCCGACCGCTGCGTGGTGTCGACGCTGGCCCAGGCCCTGGACCTGGCCGAACGCTTCCCGGCGCACCAGGTCGGGGTCACCGTCGACACGTACCACATCTGGTGGGACGACACGGCTCCCGCGCAGATCGCCCGGGCGGGCGCGGGCGGCCGTATCCACACCTTCCAGCTCGCCGACTGGACGACTCCGCTCCCTCAGGGCGTGCTGACCGGCCGTGGCCAGATCGGCGACGGGTCGATCGACATGCGGGAGTGGCAGGGTTACGTGGAGGCCGCCGGCTACACCGGCGCCATCGAGGTCGAGCTGTTCAACGACGGGCTGTGGGCGAGGGACGGACGGGAGGTGCTGGCCGAGACGGCGGCGAGGTTCGTCGAGCACACGCTGTGATCCGGCCCTGAAGCGCGCTCGCTGCCCTGCCCTGAAGGTCCGGGCGGGGCAGCGGCCGTATCGGGTCGTGGCCTACTACCGTGCGAGGTCGTGGCCTACTACCGTGCGAGGAACCCGTTCACCCGTTCCTCCAGCCGCTTGCGGCACCGTGGCCATTCCGGTGCCGAGCGATGGCCGGAAGTCGCTGCCCGTCCGCCCCGTTGAACCCCTGGTTCACCTCGCGTACCGACTTCCGGAAAACCGGCCCGCGTCGGGAACCCGGGCCGGACTCCCGTCGTCCAATCGCAGGCCGCCGGAGAGTCACCACGGTGCGGTGTCGGCCCTCGCTGCTGGCTGCGATCGCTGACCACCCTCTCCGCCGTACCGCGGCCGGCGGCACCGCCGCCATCGGCGCGCCCCCCTCCAACCGCGCCGGTGGCGGCCCCTGTGCGGTTAATGTGCATTCCCTTGACCGGCAGAAACTTCCCGGTTATTGCTGACTTCTTGGAAGTTTCCTTCAGCGGATCCGAGCGGATCACCTCCGGAAGGAGCGCACGTGCACGACACCGGCACGGAAAGCACCGGAAGCACGGGAAACACCGCACAGCCCTCCAGACGCACCGTCCTCGCCGCCACGGCCGGCGCCGCCGGCGCCCTCGTGGCCGTCGGGCCCTCGTACGCCGCCGGCGCCCCCGGCGACAAGGGACTCCGCGCCCTCGTCTCGCGTATGACGCTGGAGGAGAAGGTCGGCCAGCTCTTCGTGATGCGGGTGTACGGCCACTCCGCCACGGCCCCCGACCAGGCCGACATCGACGCCAACCTGAAGGAGATCGGGGTCCGTACGGCCGCCGAGCTGGTCGCGAAGTACCGGGTCGGCGGCATCATCTACTTCGCCTGGGCACACAACACCCGCGAGCCGCACCAGATCGCGGACCTGTCCAACGGCATCCAGCGGGCCTCCCTGGAACTGCCGCGCGGGCTGCCCGTGCTCATCTCCACCGACCAGGAGCACGGGATCGTCACCCGGGTGGGCAGGCCCGCGACGCTCTTCCCGGGGGCCATGGCCGTCGGCGCGGGCGGGTCGCGGTCCGATGCCCGGGCCCTCGGGCGGATCGCGGGGCGTGAGCTGCGGGCGATGGGCATCCGGCAGGACTACTCCCCCGTGGCCGACGTGAACGTCAACCCGGCCAACCCGGTCATCGGCGTACGGTCCTTCGGCGCCGACCCGCGGGCGGTGGCCGCGCTGGTGGCCGCCGAGGTCGCCGGGTACCAGGGGTCCGGGGTGGCGGCGACCGCCAAGCACTTCCCCGGGCACGGGGACACCAACGTCGACAGCCACACCGGCTTCCCGACCATCACGCACAGCCGGGAGCTGTGGGAGAAGCTGGACGCACCGCCGTTCCGGGCGGCGATCGCCGCGGGCATCGACTCGATCATGACCGCGCATCTGATGGTCCCGGCCCTGGACGACTCCGGCGACCCGACGACCCTCTCCCGCCCGATCCTCACCGGCATCCTGCGCGAGCGGCTCGGCTACGACGGGGTCGTGGTCACGGACTCCCTCGGTATGGAGGGCGTGCGGACCAAGTACGGCGACGACCGGGTGCCGGTGCTCGCGCTGAAGGCGGGCGTGGACCAGCTCCTCAACCCGCCGGATCTGGACCTCGCCTGGAACGCGGTCCTGGAGGCCGTACGGAACGGCGAACTGACCGAGGCACGGCTCGACGAGTCGGTCCTGCGGGTTCTGCGGCTGAAGGCGAAGCTGGGGCTGTTCCGCGCGCCGTACGTCAGTCAGGACGGTGTCGACCGCACCGTCGGCACCCGGGCGCACCTGGCGGCGGCCGACCGGATCGCCGAGCGGACGACCACCCTGCTCGTCAACGAGGGGCGGCTGCTGCCGCTGTCCCGGCGCCGGTACCCCAAGGTGCTGGTGGTCGGGGCCGATCCGGCCTCGCCCTCGGGGACGACCGGGCCCCCGACCGGAGTGCTCGCCGCCGCGCTGACCGGCCTCGGCTTCACCACCACCTCCCTGTCGACGGGCACGGCCCCGTCCCCGGCGGTCATCGCCAGGGCGGTCGCGGCGGCACGGGACGCGGACGCGGTGGTGGCGGCGACGTACAACGTCACGGCGGGCAGCGGTCAGAAGACGCTGGTCGAGCAGCTCGTTGCGACGGGGAGGCCGGTCGTGGCGGTCGCGATCCGCAACCCGTACGACGTGGCCCACCTGCCCTCCGTCCCGGCGTGCCTCGCGGCCTACTCCTGGACCGACGTCGAACTGCGTGCCGCCGCACGGGTGATCGCGGGACGGGTGGAGCCCCGCGGGAAACTCCCGGTGGCGGTGCGGCGGGCGGATGATCCGGAGCAGTTGCTGTACCCGATCGGGTACGGGCTGTCGTACTAGACGTACGCCACGGACCGGGCGCACCACCCCCAAGGTGCGCAAACCCTCCCATGTGCCTGGCGTGCGCCCCTGCGGCGGGCCACGCTGGCCTTGGGCACCGGGGGGGGACGGCAATGCGCGTGAGAAGTTCGGCGGGGGTGGTGTGGGCGCTGCTGGTGCTGCTCGGCGTGCTGCTGACCGGGTGCCAGAGCCCCTCGGCGGGTGTCGCGGAGGACGGCCGGCTGGGCGGGCCGGCGTCGGGGACCACCGCCGCCGGGTCGGCTCCGGTGACCCGGCCGTCCGGGTACGGGGCGGTGTTCCTCGCGGTCGACGAGTGCAGTTCGTTCGGCACGACGAGCTTCACCGAGGTGCCGTGCGCCGGTGAGCGTGCGGCGGCCCGGGTCGTGGCGCGGCACGACGGCACGGTCCGGGACGGGCCGCGCTGCCCGGCGACCACGGACTTCGTGCTGCACATCAGCGAGCAGCGGCCCGCTTCCGACGAGGACGGCGACGGGGCGGTGCCGCAGGGCTACGCCTGTATGCGCAACCTCCAGCCGCCGCACCCGGGCGACCCGGGCGGCGGGGGCGGGCCCCGCACCATCGTCGGCGACTGCGTCTACAGCTCCGGCGACGGTCAGGTCCGCGAGACCGGGTGCGACGGGAAGGACGAGCAGGAGCCGGAGTACAAGGTGACCGAGGCCGTCGCCAGGCGCGCCGACTGCCCTGCCTCGACCGCCCTGTACGTCCGGCTCGGCGGTGACCGGCCCGTGGGGTGCGCCCGGCCGCTGTGAGCAACGGCCGGGCGCGGTGAGAGCGTTACGGGCTCCTACGGGGTCACGGCCGCAGCATCTGCTCGCGGTGCATGTCCCGCTTGTCCAGCTTGGCATCGAACTTCGCCAGCGGCTTCGCCGCCTGCGGGTCCGCCTGCACCGCACTGGAGGCGACTCCGGCCCAGTCCAGGATGCGGGCGGTGGCGAGGGCCTTCTGCTCGGGCACGAGGCCGGCGACGTTGGCGCCGTGGTTCATGCCGGGGGCGGTCATGACGTAGGAGTCCTTCGCGCCCTTGCCGACCCGGAACGGCTCCGCGCCCCACGGGTCGTTCTGGCCGTTGACGAAGAGCATCTGGCGGGCGTTGTGCCGGACCCAGGTGTCGATGTCCCGCATCGCCTGCGGCTGGAACCGCATGGGGATGTCGCGCGGGACGAAGTTCCGCGGCGGCTGGTAGCCGTAGCGGATGTACTGCTTCTCGATGTGCGGGAACTGGATCGTCGGCGCGCCGAGCTGCGTGCCGGCCTGGTAGTAGTACGGCGTGTAGGTCCCCAGGCCCTGGTCGGCGTAGGCGGAGAAGCCGGAGATCGTGTCGACGGAGGACCAGATCTCCTCGTCGGTGGCCTTCTTCGCGTCGGCCGGGATCTGGTCGCAGTCCTTGAGCTGGCTGTACTGCCAGAAGCCCCAGACGTAGTCGAGGACGACGGCCTCGTAGGCCTTGTCCAGGCTGCCGATGGTCTTGAAGGTGAGGCCGTTTTCCTGCGCGTAGGCCGCGTACTTCTTCTCCAGCGGCTCGCGGCGCACCAGCGCCTCGCGCTGCACGCCGTTCAGCCGGTCGCGGCACTCCTCGGTGCCGACGCGCGCGAAGAAGCGGTCGTAGGCGGAATCCTCCTTGTTCACCACGTCGTTGGGGGCGACGTAGGCGACCACGCCGTCCATGTCACGCGGGTAGAAGCGCTCGTAGTAGGTGGCGGTCATGCCGCCCTTCGAGCCGCCCGTGGAGATCCACTTCTTGCCGTAGATGCCCTTCAGCGCCTTGAAGACGCGGTGCTGGTCGCTGGCCGCCTGCCAGATGTCCAGCTTGGACCAGTCGGCCGGGGCGGGCCGGGACGGGGTGAAGAAGCGGTACTCCAGGGAGACCTGGTTGCCGTCCACGATCTGGGTCGGCTCGCTGCGGCGGGGCGTCGTGGAGACGTTGTAGCCGCTGGTGAAGAAGACCGTCGGGCGCGCGACGTCCTTGTGCAGCACGGTGATGCGCTGCTGGAACGTGCCCTTCGACGGCTTCCGGTGGTCGACCGGCTGCGTGTAGTTCAGGACGAAGAAGCGGTAGCCGGTGTACGGCTTCTCCTCGACCAGGCTCATGCCCGGTATGGAGAGCAGCCTTTCCTTGATGTCGGTGGTGCCGTCGGTGCCGGTGGCGTCGGCGGCGGTGGCCGCTCCCGCCGTGCCCAGTGTGCCTATGAGCACCGTGAGCGCCAGCAGCCATCTGAGCGCCTTGCGCATGCGCACTCCCCTGTGAGACAGATGTGCGCCGGAAGCTAGCGGATCAACTCGCCCCAGCACCAGGGGACATAGGGGAAACCCTGTACGCGCCGGGCCTCAGCACAGGATCCAGCCGGAGCTGACCGAGCCCTGCCCCACCCTGCCCTTGAGCCATACGCAGCGGCGCCCGGCGTGCACCATCACCGGGCCGGCGTGGTAGGAGTACCGGCCTTCGTCGGCGACCGGGCGGTTGCCGCGCGCCTGCACGCTCACCGACATCTTCCGCTTCACGCCGGGCTTCTTGGTGAGGGTCACGGCGCAGACGTAGCCGCCGCGCTTGTAGACGAGCACGGTCCCGGTGGGGAACGGCAGGGTGCGGACCTTGCGGCCGGGACAGTGGGCGGAGGCGGCGGCCTGCGCCTCGCCCGGCGCGGCCACGGCGAGCAGGCCGGAGGCCGTCAGCACGGCCAGGCCGAGCGCGAGCCGCCGGCGTATCGCTCCACTGTCCACTGTCGTCCTCCCGTACCGCGTCGTGCGCGACCATCGACGTACAGGTGTACGGACGCATGACGTATGTCGGACGGTTGCACGGGCGTTACGAAAACGCCGGTCGCGCGGGCCTCACCGGGACGCGCCGACCGGCTCCTCCGGCTCCGCGGCGCCGATGAACGTCCGCCACAGCTCGGCGTACCGCCCGCCGCGCGCGAGCAGCTCCTCGTGCGTGCCGTCCTCGGTGACCCGGCCGTGGTCCATGACGACGACCCGGTCGGCGCGGGCGGCGGTGGTGAGGCGGTGGGCCACGACGAGGGTGGTGCGGCGGCCCGCCAGGCGGTCGGTGGCCTGGTTGACCTGGGCCTCGGTGGCCAGGTCCAGGGCGGCGGTCGCCTCGTCGAGGAGCAAGACGTCCGGGTCGACCAGCTCTGCGCGGGCCAGGGCGATCAGCTGGCGCTGCCCGGCGGAGAGGTTGCGGCCGCGCTCGGCGACCTCGTGGAGGTAGCCGCCCGTCAGCCCGGCGATCATCTCGTGCGCCCCGACCGCCCGGGCCGCCGCCTCGACCTCGGCGTCGGTGGCGTCGGGGCGGCCGTAGGCGATGGCGTCGCGGACGGTGCCCTGGAAGAGGTACGCCTCCTGCGGGACGACCCCCAGACGGTGCCGGTACGAGGTGAGGTCCAACGCGCGCAGATCGGTGCCATCCACGGTGACCCGGCCGCCGGTGGGGTCGTAGAAGCGGGCCACGAGCTTGACGAGCGTCGACTTCCCGGCGCCGGTCTCGCCGACGAACGCGACGGTCTGCCCGGCGGGAATGCGCAGGTCCACGCCACCGAGAGCCTCTTCGTCGTCGCCGTAGGCGAAGTGCACGTCCTCGAAGGCGATGTCGCCGCGCAGGGACAGCACCTCGCGGGGTTCGTCGGCGGACTTCGTCGACGTCGGCTCCTGGAGCAGTTCCTGGATGCGGCCCAGCGAGACGGACGCCTGCTGGTAGCCGTCGAAGACCTGGGACAGCTGCTGGACGGGTGCGAAGAACAGGTCGATGTAGAGCAGGTACGCCACCAGCGAGCCGATCGCCAGTGTCCCGTCGTCGACCCGCGCGCCGCCCACGATCAGCACGGCCGCGGCCGCCACCGACGACAGGAACTGCACGAAGGGGAAGTACACGGAGATCAGCCACTGGCCCCGGATGCGCGCCTGGCGGTAGCTGTCGCTGTGCCCGGCGAACCGCCGCCCGCCGTCCCGCTCGCGCCGGAAGGCCTGCACGATCCGCAGCCCTGACACCGACTCCTGGAGGTCGGCGTTGACCACCGACACGCGTTCGCGGGCCAGTTCGTACGCCTTCACGCTCGCCCGGCGGAAGAAGAACGTGGCGATGATCAGCGGCGGCAGCGTCGCGAAGACGACCAGCGCGAGCTCCACGTCGATGACCAGCAGGGCGACCATGATGCCGAAGAAGGTGACGACCGAGACGAAGGCGGTGACCAGGCCCGTCTGGAGGAACGTCGACAGCGCGTCGACGTCGGTCGTCATCCGGGTCATGATCCGGCCGGTCAGCTCCCGCTCGTAGTAGTCGAGCCCGAGGCGCTGGAGCTGGGAGAAGATCTTCAGCCGGAGCGAGTACAGGACCCTCTCGCCGGTGCGTCCGGTCATCCGGATCTCGCCGACCTGGGCCGCCCACTGCACGGCCACCGTCAGCAGCGCGAGCAGCGACGCCGCCCACACCGCGCCGAGCGCGGCCTGTGTGACGCCCGAGTCGATGCCGTGCCGGATCATGATCGGCAGCAGCAGGCCCATGCCCGCGTCGACGGCGACCAGACCGAGGCTGACCAGCAGCGGCAGGCCGAAGCCGCGCAGCAGCCGGCGCAGGCCGTAGGACTCCTCCGGCTGGACGGCCTGCTTCTCGTCGACGTCGGGGACGTCGGTGGCCGGGGGCAGCGCCTCCACCTGGGCGAGGAGCTCGGGGGTGGCGGGGCTCTCGGCGAGGGCGAGGTCCTTGCGCTCGCGGTCGCCGGTCCACAGCCGTGGGGTGACCCCGCGCTCGGCGTCGAACTCGGCGTCCAGCTCGTCCCGGACCGAGGTGTCCTCCTGGGGGGAGGCCGGCTGGGTGTGGCCCGGGGAGACCGCGCCCAGCTCGTCGGGGTCGGTGAGCAGGCGGCGGTAGAGGGCGGAGCGCCGCTGGAGTTCGTCGTGGGTGCCGATGTCGGCGAGGCGGCCGCCGTCCAGGACGGCGATGCGGTCGGCGAGGTTCAGGGTGGAGCGGCGGTGGGCGATCAGCAGGGTGGTGCGGCCCCGCATGACCTCCTTCAGGGCCTCGTGGATCTCGTGCTCGACCCGGGCGTCCACGGCGGAGGTGGCGTCGTCCAGAACCAGCAGGCGCGGGTCGCTGAGGATGGCGCGGGCGAGGGCGACGCGCTGGCGCTGGCCGCCGGAGAGGGTGAGGCCGTGCTCGCCGACGGTCGTCTCGTAGCCGTCGGGGAGCTCGGCGATGAACCGGTCGGCCTGGGCGGCGCGGGCGGCCTGCTCGATCTCCTCCTGGGTGGCGTCCGGGCGGCCGTAGGCGATGTTGTTGCGGACGGTGTCGGAGAAGAGGAAGGAGTCCTCCGGGACCAGCCCGATCGCGGCCCGGAGCGACTCCAGGGTCAGTTCGCGCACGTCGTGGCCGCCGACGAGGACGGCACCTCGTGTGACGTCGTAGAAGCGCGGCAGCAGCAGGGAGACCGTGGACTTGCCGGAGCCGGAGGAGCCGACGACGGCGAGGGTCTCGCCGGGGCGGATCTCGAAGGAGAGCCCGTCGAGGACGGGGCGGTCTTCGTCGTAGCCGAAGGAGACGTCGTCGAACTCGACGGTCGCGGGGGCGTCGGCGGGCAGGTCCTTCCGGCCGTCCTCGTAAGACGGCTCGGTGTCGATCAGCTCCAGCACGCGCTCGGTGCCCGCGCGGGCCTGCTGGCCGACGGTGAGCACCATGGCGAGCATGCGGACCGGGCCGACGAGCTGGGCGAGGTAGGTCGAGAAGGCGACGAACGTGCCGAGCGTGATGTGCCCGCCCACCGCGAGCCAGCCGCCGAGCGCCAGCATCGCGACCTGGCCGAGGGCGGGGACGGCCTGGAGGGCCGGGGTGTAGACGGAGTTCAGGCGGATGGTGCGCAGCCGCCCGGCGAAGAGCCTGCGGCTGACGTCCCTGAGCTTGCCGGTCTCCTGGTCCTCCTGCCCGAAGCCCTTCACCACGCGGACACCGCTGACGGCGCCGTCGACCACACCGGCGACGGCGGCGGCCTGGGCCTGGGCGTACCAGGTGGAGGGGTGCAGCCGGGTGCGGCTGCGCTTGGCGATCCACCACAGGGCGGGGGCGACGGCCAGGGCGACCAGGGTCAGCGGCAGCGACAGCCACGCCATGATCACCAGGGAGATCAGGAAGAGCAGGAAGTTCCCGATGGTCATCGGGAGCATGAACAGCAGGCCCTGGATCAGCTGGAGGTCGCTGGTGGCCCGGCCGACGACCTGGCCGGTGGACAGCTCGTCCTGGCGGCGGCCGTCGAGCCGGGTGATCGTCCCGTACATCTCCGTCCGCAGGTCGTGCTGAACGTCGAGGGCGAGGCGGCCGCCGTAGTAGCGGCGGATGTAGGTGAGGACGTAGACGATCAGCGCGGCGGCGATGAGGAGGCCGGCCCACATGGTCATCGAGCGGGTGTGGTCGCTGATGACGTCGTCGATGATCACCTTGGTGATCAGCGGGACGAGGGCCATGACCGCCATGCCGGCCAGCGAGGAGCCGAGGGCGAGTACGACGTCCTTCGGGTGGCGCCACGCATAGGCCCACAGTCGTCGTGCCCATCCCCGTTGCGGTGTCACTCGGGTGCCCTCCGATCGTCCTGGTCTGCCGGAAGGCACCAACGCCGTGGGAGTCTGTTTTCATCCCGCGGCGTGACGAGCGTTACCCCGCCCCCACCCTGGACGGTTGTTGATACTCGCCGGTATCTTAGTCTGAGCAAGCGCTTAGACAGCTGAGGTCCCTGGAGGTGGCGGCGTGCGCCGTACGGTGTTCAACGAGGATCACGAGGCGTTCCGGGAGACCCTGCGCGCCTTCATCGAGGCCGAGGTCGTACCGGTGTACGACGAGTGGTTCGCGGCGGGCCAGGCGCCCCGCGACTTCTACTACAAGCTCGGTGAGCTGGGCATCTTCGGGATCAACGTCCCCGAGGAGTTCGGCGGCGCGGGCCTGGACAGCCACAAGTTCGAGGCCGTGCTCTACGAGGAGACCGCTCGCGCGGGCGTCCAGTTCGGCGGCTCCGGTGTGCACGTGCTGCTCGCCCTGCCCTACATCAAGATGCTCGCCACCGACGAGCAGAAGAAGCGCTACCTGCCGAAGTTCGTCACCGGCGAGGAGATGTGGGCCATCGCGATGACGGAGCCGGGCACCGGTTCCGACCTCGCGGGCATGAAGTCCACCGCCAAGCTGAGTGAGGACGGCACGCACTACGTCCTCAACGGCGCCAAGACCTTCATCACCGGCGGTGTGCACGCCGACCGCGTGATCGTCTGCGCCCGGACCGCCGCCCCGACCGCCGAGGACCGCCGCCACGGCATCTCCCTCTTCGCCGTGGACACCAAGTCCGAGGGCTACTCGGTCGGCCGCAAGCTCGACAAGCTCGGTCTGAAGACCTCCGACACCGCCGAGCTGGCGTTCGTCGACGTCAAGGTGCCCGTCGAGGACCTCCTCGGCGAGGAGAACAAGGGCTTCTACTACCTCGGACACAACCTGGCCTCCGAGCGCTGGGGCATCGCCTTCGGCGCCTACGCCCAGGCCAAGGCCGCCGTCCGCTTCGCCAAGCAGTACGTGCAGGAGCGCACGGTCTTCGGCAAGCCGGTCGCCCACTTCCAGAACACGAAGTTCGAGCTGGCCGCCTGCCAGGCCGAGGTGGACGCGGCCGAGGCCGTCGCCGACCGCGCGACCGAGGCCCTCGACGCCGGTGAGCTCACCCCCGCCGAGGCCGCCTCCGCGAAGCTGTTCTGCACCGAGGTCGCCCACCGCGTCATCGACCGCTGCCTCCAGCTGCACGGCGGCTACGGCTACATGAACGAGTACCCGATCGCCCGCCTGTACGCGGACAACCGCGTCAACCGCATCTACGGCGGCACCAGCGAGATCATGAAGTCGATCATCGCCAAGGACATGGGCCTGTAAGCCGACCGCAATCAGTGGCCGGTACAACAGTCGCATGAGTCAGGCACTACAGGACCTCCTCGATCTGCTCGACCTCGAGCAGATCGAGGAGGACATCTTCCGTGGCCGGTCCCGGTCCGCCGTCGTCCCTCGGGTCTTCGGCGGGCAGGTCGCGGCCCAGGCGCTCGTCGCCGCCGGGCGCACGGTCCCCGAGGACCGGCCCGCGCACTCGCTCCACGCGTACTTCCTGCGCCCCGGCGATCCCGGCGCGCCGATCGTCTACACCGTCGACCGGATCCGCGACGGCCGTTCCTTCACCACGCGCCGGGTGGTCGCCGTCCAGCACGGCAAACCGATCTTCCACCTCTCGGCGTCGTTCCAGGTGTACGAGGACGGGCTGGACCATCAGGAGCGCATGCCGTCCGCACCCGATCCCGCCACGCTGCCCACCGGTGAGGAGCGGCTGCGCGGATACGGGCATCTCGACCCCGTCGTGGTGGACAAGTTCCTGGAGGCGCGCGCCGCCGTCGATCTGCGCTACGTCGACGAGCCGCCGTACGGGAAGTTCGGCGAGCCGCGCGAGCCGCACTCCCAGGTGTGGTTCCGGACCAACGGCAAACTGGCCGACGACCCGCTGCTGCACGTCGTCCTCGCCACCTACGTCTCCGACATGACGCTCCTCGACTCCGTGCTGCTCGCCCACGGGCGGGGCGGCTGGGCCGTCGGGGACGTCGTCGGGGCCTCGCTCGACCACGCGATGTGGTTCCACCGGCCGTTCCGCGCCGACGAGTGGCTGCTCTACGACCAGGAGTCCCCGTCCGCGTACGGCGGCCGGGGACTGGGGCAGGCCCGGATATACACGCAGGAGGGGCGGCTGGCCATCACGGTGATCCAGGAGGGCGTGGTCCGCGTCCCGCGCGACTAAGGACTGTCTGACACATCCCCGTCGTCCACCCGGAGGGCGGGCTCCGCGGCGTCACGGGGTCCCCCTCCGCTCGAGCGGAGCCCGAGAACTTGGGGGAGCGTGCGATCGCAAGGCGCCGGAGCGCCCTCGATGGGGGTTCCCCCTGCTCGAGCGCAGCCGAGAACTTGGGGGCGTGCGTGCCAGACACCGCCGGGCAGGCGGGGATTTGCCAGACAGGCCCCTGGGGCACCAGTGCCCCAGCAGGCAACGTTCGCCCCGTCGCGACGCCCGGTACGCCCTCTCGCCGCACCGGCCGAAAGCCCGAGTACATCCAGTACGAGGGCTTCCGGCCGGCACTCCCCCAAGCTCTGCGAGCAGGGGGTACCCCCAGAGCACGCACCGGACGCCGCTCCTTGACGGGCAAACGTTGCCTGCCGGGTCACTAGCTGAGGCCCGCCTCCGCCAGCAGGTACGCCGTCATCGGGTCGTAGTGGCGAGGGCTGACCACGTGGTCGTCGAGGGGCACCGTCACCTGTACGGTGCCCTCCGCCTCGGCGAGGAAGAGGGCCGGGTCGTTGGAGTCGGCGTAGCCGACGGAGTCCACGCCGTGCTGGCCCGCGTAGCCCGCCCAGCCGTGGTCCGCGACGACCAGGTCGGGCAGCGGGCGGCCCTCGCGCTCCATGGCGGTCAGGATGGCCTTCATCGGCTCGCCCGAGTGGGTGTGCCACAGGGTGGCGCCGTGCTCCAGTACCGCCACGTCCGCGAACTGCATGACGTAGCCCTCCTCCGTCGTCAGCCCCTCCGGGATGACGACGATCTCGCAGCCGGCCGCGCGCAGGGCCGCCGCGGTCGCGCGGTGGACGTCGAGCAGGCCGCCGGGGTGGCCGGTGGCGAGCAGGACCCGCTGCTGCCCGTCCGCCGCCTTGCGCAGCCGCCCGGCGAGCCGGTCCAGGGCCGCGACAGTCAGCTCGGGATCGATGGTGTCCTGGCCGTACCGGTACTCGGGGTCGTCGTTCACGCCGGCCCGTTCCGCCATCACCGCGAGGACGTCCTGCTCGTCGCTCCAGCGGTCGCCGAGTTCCAGGCCGAACCAGTAGTGGCGGTCGGCGTTCGCCAGCTTGCGGTAGTGGGAGAGGTTGTTCTCGCGGGGGGTGGCGACGTCGCCCGCGATGCGCGTCCTGACGAGGTGGCCGACGAGTTCGGCGCGGCTGGGTGTCCCGGGTATCGGCATGGCTCCCATTGTGAGGCAGCCGACTGTGGGCGGCCCTGGCGTATCGCACGCTGGGATGTGCGTCACGTACTCAGCGGGACCCCGGTCACCTACTCAGATGTGCCTCAGCGCGAACCAGAGTTCCATGCGTACGTCCGGGTCGTCCAGGTCCGCCTCCAACAGGGCCGCGCACCGGACGATGCGCTGCCGCACGGTGTTGCGGTGCACGGACAGGGCGACGGCCGTGCGATCCCAACTGCCGTGCAGGGACAGCCAGGTGCGCAGGGTCTCGGGGAGCGCGGGATGTGCCGTGACGGGCGCGAGCAGCGTGCGGGCGTGGGCCGCCGCCTCACCCGGCGGGACCAGGTCGGCGAGGGCGGGGCGCGGGCCGTGCCGGAGCAGCGGGGCGCGCATGGCGCGGGCCCGGGCCAAGGCGCGGGCCGCCTGGGTGTCGGCGAAGGGCCAGTCCTCCGGGGCGACGGCGGCGCTGACGCCCAGGGTCCAGCCGGGCAGCGGGTCCGGTGCCCGGTCGGCCGGGACCAGGACCCGTACGACGTCGCCCGCCGGGTCGACCAGGGCGGACCCGAGCGCGGCACCCAGCGCGGAGGCCGCGACGGCGTCGGGGGCGCCCTCCCCGTCCGGACGGGCGTGCACGACGACCCACCGCCGCCCGCCACCGAGCAGCGGCGCGACATCCTCGGGCAGGGCCCCCAGCAGCAGCCGCACCAGCGCCGAGGAACGGGCGGCACCGGTACCGCTCTGCTGCTCCCCGGTGAGGAGGGACAGCAGCACGGCGGCGACGGACACGATGGTGTGGTCCCCCGGCGCACGGACCGCAGCGGCCACCCCGAGCACGAAGCCGTGTCCGGCACCCAGGGCGTAGGCGGCGAGGTGGAGGCCGGCGGTGGTGTCGGTGGCGGAGGTGGGTGCGGGGCGGCTGGGACCGGTGGGGGGCTGAGGGCCGACCGGCGAGGCCGGGCCGGGCCGGTGGGCCGAGCGGGAGGGTGCCGCCTCCGGCTCAGCCGGCCGGGTCCCGGTCGAGTGCACGCGGGATGCGGAGCTGGCCTGCGATGCCACACCCGCCGGAGGCATAGGACGGTCGGGCCGTACGACCCCCGCCAGCCGCGCCAGCGCCTCGCGCGCCTCGCCCCCCGGCTCCCGCCCCGCCTCCGCGATCTCCGCCCCCTCCGGCCCATACAGCACGGCCCACCCGCCCAGCCGCTGAGCCAGTTGCCGCAGGACCGACGGGACCGGGTCGGGGCGGGAAGCGGCCGAGGCCAGGCTCTGCTGGGCCTCTGTGACGCGGCGGAGTTCGGACAGGCGGGCCTGGGCCATCAGCTGCCAGACCGCGCGGGCGACGCCCGAGAAGGTGGTCTGCGGCGGCACCTCCAGCAGCGGCAGGCCGTACCTCTCGCACGCCGCGACCAGCGCCCTCGGCACCGTGTCGTGCACCGGCGCCACCCCGAAGCCGAGGGCCGCGCCGCCAGCCGCCACGATCCGGGACACGTAGTCGTCGAAATACGTGCCCGACCCCGCCGCCTCGGGGATGTGTGCGCCCGCCGTGAGCAGCAGTTCCCCGCCCAGCAGGTACGGATACGGGTCCGCCATTTCCGAGGTGTGCACCCAGTGGACGACCGTGCCGGGGTCGTCCGGACCGGCGATCCGGCGCAGGGCCAGGTCCTCGCGGGCCAGGAGAGCGGACAGCGCGACGGGGGTCGTGGGGGGAACCGTCGAATCCGGCATGTGTGCGTTTCCTCCAGCCAGCGCCGCCCGAATGGATGAAACGTACACTTCGCAGTCGCTATCCGGCCGCCTAGGGTCAGTCCTCGTCCACCTCGTGAACCTCGTCCCCACAACCGAGCCCCGAGCCCCGCGCCCCGTGCGTGCGCGAAGGAGGCCCCATGGCCGTCGACTACATCGTGCTGATGGCGACCCACGGCATCCTCGCCAACGAGCCGGTCCACTACGGCCTGCTCGCCTCGCTCGCCGGCTATCTGGCCGTCTCCCTGGCCACCCCCGCCACCGACGCCGCCGTCCTCGCCGCCTGGCGCGAGCGGCTCGCCGGACGGCCCCCCGAACTCGCGTCCGAACGGGTCACGGCTCACCAATAGAGTCGTAGAGCAAGCAGTACATAGCAGTGCATAGCAGCACATACGCGATGAAGCGTAGGAGAGAAGGCATTTCCTCATGAGCAGAAACGAGACTCCCCGCGGGCCCGTCGACTCCTCCCGCGTCCCGCGGTACGCCGGTCCCGCGACCTTCGCCCGGCTCCCCCGGCTCGACGAGGTCGGCGGACGGGCCGATGTCGCCGTGGTGGGCGTGCCGTTCGACTCGGGTGTCTCGTACCGGCCGGGCGCCCGCTTCGGCGGCAACGCGATCCGCGAGGCGTCCCGGCTGCTGCGCCCGTACAACCCGGCGCAGGACGCCTCCCCGTTCGCCCTCGCCCAGGTCGCGGACGGCGGCGACATCGCCGTGAACCCGTTCAACATCAACGAGGCCGTCGAGACCGTCGAGGCCGCCGCGGACGACCTGCTCGGGACGGGCGCCCGCCTGATGACCCTCGGCGGCGACCACACCATCGCGCTGCCCCTGCTGCGCTCGGTGGCGAAGAAGCACGGCCCGGTGGCCCTGCTGCACTTCGACGCCCACCTCGACACCTGGGACACCTACTTCGGCGCCGAGTACACGCACGGCACCCCGTTCCGGCGCGCGGTGGAGGAGGGCATCCTCGACACCTCGGCACTGTCCCACGTGGGCATCCGCGGCCCGCTCTACGGCAAGCAGGACCTGACCGACGACGAGAAGATGGGCTTCGGCATCGTCACCTCGGCGGACGTCTACCGGCGCGGCGCCGACGAGGTCGCCGACCAGCTCCGCCAGCGCATCGGCGACCGTCCGCTGTACATCTCCATCGACATCGACTGCCTCGACCCGGCCCACGCGCCCGGCACGGGCACGCCCGAGGCCGGCGGCATGACCTCGCGCGAGCTGCTGGAGATCCTGCGCGGGCTGGCGTCCTGCAACCTGGTCTCGGCGGACGTCGTCGAGGTGGCCCCCGCGTACGATCACGCGGAGATCACGTCGGTGGCCGCGTCCCACACGGCGTACGAACTGACCACGATCATGTCCCGCCAGATTGCAGAGGCCCGCGCGCAGTGACTCACGACCACGACCTGGTGCTCCGCCCGACGCCGGCCCAGACGGAGGCCGCGCTGAACCCTCCACCCGGCCGCAACGGCGGGGACCTGGTCGTGGAGACGCTGGCCGGGCTCGGGGCGACGACCGTCTTCGGCCTGCCCGGCCAGCACGCGCTCGGCATGTTCGACGCGCTGCGCCGCTCGGACCTCAGGTACGTCGGCCTGCGGGTGGAGAACAACGCCGGGTTCGCGGCGGACGCGTACGGCCGGATCACGGGTGAGGCGGCGCCGCTGCTGCTGTCGACGGGGCCGGGAGCGCTGACCTCGCTGGCGGCGCTCCAGGAGGCGGCCGCGGCCAGCGCCCCCGTCCTGGCGATCAGCAGCCAGGTCCCGACGGCGGGCCTCGGCGGCGGCCGCCACGGCTATCTCCACGAACTGCCCGACCAGGCGGCCTCGTTCCGAGGGGTGGTGAAGTCGGTCCACACCGTCCGTACCCAGTCACAGATCCCGTCCGCCATCGAGGCGGCCTGGAAGTCGGCACTGAGTGCCCCGCACGGGCCCGTGTGGGTGGAGATCCCACAGGACGTGCTGCTCGCCGAGACGGCGATCCCGGTGGTGACGGGCGGCGACGCCTTCCCTGATGAGCTGCCGCCGCGTCCCGAACTGACCGCCGTGGCCGCCGACCTGCTGTCGACGGCGGCCCGTCCGGCGATCATCGCGGGCGGCGGTGTGGTCCGGGCGGACGCGTCCAAGAAGCTGCGTCAGCTCGCCGAGACGCTTCAGGCACCGGTCGTCACGACGCCGGGCGGCAAGGGCGCGTTCCCCTGGACGCATCCGCTGTCGCTCCAGTCCTGGATCGAGGACCGCCACACGACGGGCTTCCTGGAGGACGCGGACGTACTCCTCGTCATCGGCTCCGGACTCGGCGAACTCTCCTCGAACTACCACACGTTCAAGCCGCGCGGCCGGGTCATCCAGATCGAGGCCGACCTCGGCAAGCTGGAGTCCAACCACCCGGCACTGGGCATCCACGCGGACGCCCGCCTCGCATTGCAGGCCCTGCTGGAGACGGTCTCCGAGCGGGAGGACCCGACGGCGCCGGAGCGCGTCCGGGCACTGCTCGCGAAGGTTGCCGAGCGCATCGCCGCCCAGGAACTCACCCTGGAGCAGGAAGTGTTGGCGTCGGTGCGGAAGGCGCTCCCCGCCGACTCCCCGTCCTTCTGGGACATGACGATCCTCGCGTACTGGGCCTGGTCGGCCTTCGACGCCAAGGGCCCCAACCACATGCACTCCGCACAGGGCGCGGGCGGCCTCGGCTACGCCTTCCCGGCGGCACTCGGCGCGGCGGTGGCCGACCCCACCCGGCCGGTCCTCGCCGTCTCCGGCGACGGCGGCGCCCTGTACTCGATCGCCGAGCTGGCGACGGCCCGCCAGTTCGGGCTGGACGTCACCTGGCTGATCGTCGACGACGGCGGCTACGGCATCCTGCGCGATTACATGACCGACGCGTTCGGCGAGGCGACCGCGACGGAGCTGACCCGGCCGGACTACGTGGCGCTGGCGGAGTCCTTCGGCGTCCCCGGGGTCCGTACGACCCCGGGGACCCTGGAGCAGGACCTCGCGAGGCAACTCGCTTCGCCGGGGCCCTCAGTGGTCCTGCTCCCGGCCGCGCTGCGGATGTTCGCGCCGACGCACTTGGACTGAGCGCCGGCCAACCGCTGCGGGGGCGGTTTCCTACATGCCGTCGCGGACCATCGCGGCGACGATGCGGACGTGGCGGTCGGCCGCCGTGTTCGACATCTCGTTCTCGTAGTTCAGGCCGTAGGGCCAGAAGTGGCCGCCGCCGGTGGAGATCTTCGCGCCGGAACCGTCGTACTGCTTGACCAGCGCGGTCGCCTGTCCGCCGGTCCAGGTGCCGCTGCCGCCGAGGCGGGACCAGCCCGAGCTGGTGCCCACGCCGACGGTGTGGGCGATCTCGTGCAGGGCCGTCCGCTCGGTCATGTAGCTGCGGTTGCTGCCGAAGCGGATGGTCCCGTTGATGTTGCCGTCGGCGGTGGGGACGCCCGGCTCGTAGCGGACGGTGATGGTCTTGCCCAGGTCGCTGAGGTTGTTGTAGCGGGCCACCGCCGCGTTCATGGCCCGGGTGATGGCGTCGTAGGCGGTGCGCTGGTCCTCGGTGGGGTTGCTCGCCCGCACGAGGGACCAGGTGATGGTGGCCGCGGCGGCGCGTTCGCGGGCCGGCGTGGGTGCGGTCCGGGAAGTCGGGGTGGTCTGAGGGGTGGCGGCCTGGGCGACAACCGGGGCGGCCAGTAGGGCGGCGGTCAGCGCGGCTATGAGTGCCGTGCGGGGCGCCTTGCGTGGGCTCATTGAGGATCCTCCTGTGGGGGGTGGCCGTGACAAAGCTGCTTGCGAAACTTCGTACGGCGTTCGGGATCTCAGACATGCGAAGCCGCTGTCGGCATCAGATCGGAGGCAACGAAATCCCTTCGCTGACGCGGCAGTTGGCGCGCTGTCGACGCAAGTATTCCGATGGGAAAGGCGGCGTCAAGAGTTTCGGCAGGGGCCAGTGGAACGGCCCCCGACCAAGCTCAGGGGTCGGGGGCCGTTCACCGGTGTCGCGGGGATCAGCTGACGTCGGACGGGTCGAGACGGTAGATCGTCGACTGGCTCGACTGAGACGAGGAGTTGGGACTGGAGTTGGAGTCGGCGTCCTTCACGGCCGTGCCGTGTTTCTGCACCCACGCGGTGACCTCGGAGCCGAGGGAAGAGTCACCGCCGGGGCCGCCGCCCATGCCTCCGCCGAGTTGGACGTAGTGCAGTTCGCCCTTCTTCACCAGCTCCTTGAGCTTGGCGAGCGTCATCGCCCTGTCGCTGCCGGACCAGCCCCACATGGAGATGACGGGCTCCCCGCTGCTCACGATGAGCTGGGCGGCACTCTGCGAACTGGACACGGCCAGCAGCCACCTGGCGCCGTCCTGGTGCTTCTTCAGGTACGAGATGAGCTCACTGCCGACGCTTCCGCCCATGCCGCCGGGCCGGCCACCGGTGGGCGCCTCACCACCCGGGAAGCCACCGCCCGCCTGGGCGTTGCCCCCCTGAGCCCCACCACCCGGCATCGCCCCACCACCGGGCACTACCGAGCCACCGCCCGGGAAGTCCCGGCCGCCACCGCCGCCACCGCCACCGGGCCCGCCGAATCCACCGCCCGTCGACGGTCCCGCCGTCGGGTTCGTACCGCCCATGCCGCCGCCCGACCCGGACGGCACCGACCAGGCGTACGCGGCCGGTCCCGCCACCGCCGCGACCACAGCCGCGGCCACGGACACGGCCAGCAGCCGAAGCCCTGAGGCGCCGGAGCGGAAGACGAACAGGCCGACGAGAGCGAGGGCCATGACGACCAGGACCGAAGGCCACAGCCAGGTGTTCCAGCCGGAGGCCCGCCGCAGCAGCACCGCCGCCCAGACAGCCGTGACACCCAGCCCGAGGGGCAGCACCCACACCCACCGCCGGTCCGTACGGAAGGCGCGCAGCAACAGCACACCGCCGCCTCCGCACAGCGCCGCGATGCCCGGGGCGAGCGCGGTCGTGTAGTACGGGTGCATCGTGCCCTCGGCCAGTGCGAACGTCAGGTAGTGCAGGGCGGTCCAGCCGCCCCACAGCACGAGCGCGGCCCGGGTGAGGTCCGTACGCGGAGCGCGCCCGCACAGGACGAGCCCGCCGACGAGCGCGATGCCCGCGAAGGGGATGAGCCAGGAGATCTGGCCGCCGAGGATGTCGTTGAACATCCGGCCGAGACCGGCGGTACCGGAGAAGCCGCCACCACCGCCGCCACCGCCGTTGCCCTCACCGCCGAGGATCCGGCCGAGGCCGTTGTAACCCGTGATCAGGTTCCAGGCGGTGCCGTCCGTGGAACCGCCGATGTACGGCCGTTCGGAGGCCGGGACCAGCGACACGGCCGCGGCCCACCAGAAGCTGGAGACGGCCAGTGCCACGGCGGCCAGGGCCAGGTTCACGGCCTTCTTGCGCCAGCCGAGCCGGGACGCGTACACGTACACGGCAAAGACGGCGGGCAGCGCGATGTAGCCCTGGAGCATCTTGGTGTTGAAGGCGAGCCCGAAGCAGGCCGCCGAGCCGAGCAGCGGCAGCAGCCGCCCGTTGCGTACCGCGCGCAGGGCGAGCGCCGCGCCGGACACCATCAGGAACACCAGCAGGGTGTCGGGGTTGTTGTCCCGGTTGATGGCGACCGTGATCGGGGTGAGGGCCAGGACGAGGGCCGCGACGGCCGCCGCCGCGTGCCCGAACACCCGCTTCACGGAGGCGTGCAGGATCCAGATCGTGGCGAGCGCGGCCACGATTATCGGCGCCATCATCTGCCAGGTGCCGTAACCGAAGACCCGGCACGACAGGCCCATGACCATCAGCGCGAGCGGCGGCTTGTCGACGGTGAGGAAGTTCCCGGCGTCCAACGAGCCGAAGAACCAGGCCTTCCAGCTCTGCGTGCCGCTCAGCACGGCGGCGCTGTAGAAGCTGTTCAGGCTGGAGCCGGACAGGTTCCAGGAGTAGAGCACCGCCGCCAGGGCGAGGATCGCGAGCAGCACGGGGAGCGACCAGCGCGGGGCGGCCCGTTCCCCCGGCGGGGGTGAGGGCGGCACGGCGGTGCGGAGCTGGGGTTCGGTGGCAGATGTCACCTCAGCATCGTGGACAGCCGTGATGGGTGGCCGCTGTGACGAAGCTGGTTCGTTCCTGTGAAACCGCACAGCGCCCGGTAACGACTCGCACAAACCATCGCCAAGTCGCACAACCTTTACCTCGTCCCGATGAGTCATGGGGTGCATGACTTCTGGGATATCCCGCCGCGCGAGAGTGCTGGCGGCGGCCGCGGGTACGGGCGTGCTCGTGCCGCTCGTCGCCGCCGCCACGCCCGCTGCCGCCGCCACTCCGGCCGTGACCTGTACGTCCGCCGAGGCCGGCCTCGCCGCCAAGCTGAAACAGGACATCAGCGCCGCGCTCGCCACCCGCAAGGGCACCGTCGCGGTCGGCCTCCACGACCGCAGCACGAACACGACCTGCACCCTGCGCGCGGGCACCGCCTACGACTCGGCCAGCGTCGTCAAGGTCACCGTCCTCGCCACGCTGCTGTGGGACGCGAAGAAGACGAACCGGTATCTCACCGACCGCGAGAACACCCTCGCCAAGGCCATGATCACCAAGTCGGACAACGCCGCGACCTCCACCTTGTGGAAGCAGCTCGGCATGACGAAGATCAAGGGCTTCCTCACCGCCGCCGGCATGACCCAGACCAAGCCCGGCGCGAACGGTTACTGGGGCCTGACGCAGATCACCGTCACCGACGAGCAGAAACTGCTGAAGCTCCTGACCGCCAAGAACACGGTCCTGAGCGACAACTCCCGCGCCTACGTCCTCAAGCTGATGGGCCAGGTCGTCTCGTCCCAGCGGTGGGGCACGCCGTACGGAGTGCCGTCCGGCGTCACCGTGGCCGTGAAGAACGGCTGGCTGCAACGCGCCACGAACGGCTGGCGGGTGCACAGCGTCGGCGCGTTCAAGGGCGGCGGCCACGACTACATGATCACCGTGCTCACCCACGGCAACAGCACCATGAACTACGGCATCGCGACCATCCAGGCGGTGGCCAAGGTCATCCACAAGGACCTGGCCGCGAGCTGACCATCCGTCCGCGGAGGCCTCGCCGCGACCTGACCCTTCACCGCGCGGCCTACCCGGCGTCACCGGCCCGCCCTACGGTGACGCCCATGCCCCTGAGAACCCACCTCGCCCTCCTCACCGCGGGCCTGGCGGCGGCCACGTGCCTGACCGCCGTCGGCCCCGCCCAGGCGCACACCCGGAACGCCTGCTCGCCGACCGTCTCCATCGACGGCTACTCCGACGCGCTCGACAAGACGACGTACGAGAACACCTACGTCGGCAACTTCTCCGCGCTGGCCGTGGACGGTGGCGGCTCCCTGGCCGCCCTCTCCGACCGCTCGTCGCTCTTCCGCCTGGACGCGACGACGCTGAAGCCCCGCTCCGTGGTCCCGCTCACCGACGAGAACGGCACCGCGCTCGACTCCGAGGGCCTGGCCGTCGACCGCGACGGCACGTATCTCGTCTCCTCCGAGACCGAGCCCTCCATACGCCGCTACTCCCCCACCGGCAGGCTCCTCGACCGCCTCCCGGTCCCGGAAGCGCTGCGCGTGAGCCCCGCGGGCCGCGCCCAGCCCAACGGCACCTTCGAGGGCCTGACCCTGCTCCCCGGCGGCCGCACACTGCTGGCCTCCATGGAGTACGCGCTCTCCGGCGACGACTCGACGATCGTCCGCTTCCAGACCTGGCGCAGGACACCGCACGGCCACTTCACCCTCGCCGCCCAGTACGCCTACCGCGCGGACCCGGGTCTGGGCGTCCCCGAGATCCAGGCGATCCCCGACGGCCGCCTCCTCGTCCTGGAGCGCGGCTTCACCTCCGGCGTGGGCAACACGGTCCGCCTCTACCTGGCCGACCCGCGCCGGGCGACGGACACGAGCGGCATCGAGACCCTCCCGGCCCGCCCCGAGGCCCGCTTGATCAGGAAGACCCTCCTCACCGACCTCGTGACCTGCCCCTCCCTCGGAGCGACGGCCAAGCAACCCCAGCCGAACCCGCTCCTCGACAACATCGAGGCCATGACGATCACGGGCCGGACGAAGAACACCCTGAAGGTCCTCCTGGCCAGCGACGACAACGAGAACACGACCCAGACGACCCGCTTCTACGCCCTTCGGGTGAGGACACCGGCCTAGTGCCCCGGCAGGCAACGTTTGCCCGTCAAGGAGCGGCGTCCGGTGCGTGCTCTGGGGATACCCCCTGCTCGAAGAGCTCGGGGGAGTGCCGGCCGGAAGCCCTCGTACTGGATGTGCTTGGTCTTTCGGCCGGTGCGGCGAGAGGGCGTGCAGGGCGTCGCGACGGGGCGAACGTTGCCTGCCGGGGCACCAGACCCACCCGGCCGTCCACGGCGGAACCCTGCCGCGCCTGCTACGAAGCGCGGCCGTGACGGGCGCCCGGCCGCTCGCTGATCCACTCTCCGAGCGGTCGGGCAGCGGCTCCGGGGCCGCCGGGGGTGCGGGGCCTCTGTCGGGGGCATAGGGGGCGAAGCCCCCGCCGGGAGGCGCAGGGAGCGAAGCCCCCGCCGGAGTTCGGGGCGGAGCCCCGGGACAAGTTCAGCCTCTCGTCCAACCGCTTCGGGCGGGCGGGCAAAGGCCGGGGCGCAGAGGGCGACGCCCTCGCCGGGGCCCAGGGCGGAGCCCCGAGGTGAGGGCACCTCTGGTCCGACTGGTTCGGGTGGGCGGATGGAAAAACCCCCGGGGGTGCGGGGGCGGAGCCCCCGCGCGACGTCAGCCTCCTGGCCGACAGCTACGGGCGGGTAGGTGGGCAAACCCCCGCTAAAGCCCCACCGCCGCGAACGCCCCCCGAGCCATCCGGTGCAACAGCTCCGCCGTAGCCCCCCGCCCGGGCAAAGACCCCGCCCTCCCCAGATGCGGCGTCGAGTTCAGCAGCCCGAACACCGAGTGCACAGCCGACCGAGCCGCAGGCTCCCCCAACCCGGGATACACCTCGCGCACCACACCCACCCACAGCTCCACGTACTGCCGCTGAAGCTGCCGCACCATCTTCCGGTCGCTGTCCCGGAGGCGATCCAGCTCCCGATCGTGCAGGGTGATCAGAGGCCGGTCGTCGAGCGCGAAGTCGATGTGCCCCTCGATCAGCGAGTCGAGGACCGCCTCCGCCCCCGCACCCCCGTCCGCCTCCGCCACCCGCCGCTTCGCCCCGGTCAGCAACTGCCCACTGATCCCCACCAGCAGCTCCGCGAGCATCGCGTCCTTGCCCGCGAAGTGCCGGTACAGCCCGGGCCCGCTGATCCCGACAGCGGCACCTATCTCGTCGACTCCGACCCCGTGGAAGCCCCGCTCGGCGAACAGCCGGGCAGCCTCCTTGAGGATCTGCTCGCGTCGGGTGGGGGCGTCGGTTCTCGTGGCCATGAAATCAATTCTAGACAGGGAGGTTAGCGGTCGTTAACCTGAAGGAAATGCGTTAACGCTCATTAACAAGGTGAGGGGACCGCAGGATGCACGAGGCACCGGAGCTCACGAGCGCGGCAGACCCCGCGTCGGAGGCCTTTCGGGCCAACGAGGAGGCGCATCGCACCCTCGTGGAGGAGCTGCGCACCAAGCTGGCCACGGCGGCCCAGGGCGGCGGCGAGAAGGCCCGCGCCCGCCACACCGCCCGCGGCAAGCTGCTCCCCCGCGACCGTGTCGACACCCTCCTCGACCCGGGCTCACCCTTCCTGGAGCTGGCCCCGCTCGCGGCCGACGGGATGTACGAGGGCCAGGCCCCGGCCGCCGGCGTCATCGCCGGCATCGGCCGGGTCAGCGGCCGCGAAACCGTGATCATCGCCAACGACGCCACGGTCAAGGGCGGCACGTACTACCCGATGACGGTCAAGAAGCACCTCCGCGCCCAGGAGGTCGCCCTCGACAACCGCCTCCCCTGCGTCTACCTCGTGGACTCCGGCGGCGCCTTCCTCCCCATGCAGGACGAGGTCTTCCCGGACCGCGACCACTTCGGCCGGATCTTCTACAACCAGGCCCGCATGTCCGGCGCCGGCATCCCCCAGATCGCCGCCGTCCTCGGCTCCTGCACGGCCGGCGGGGCGTACGTCCCGGCGATGAGCGACGAGGCGGTGATCGTCCGCAACCAGGGCACGATCTTCCTGGGCGGCCCGCCCCTGGTGAAGGCGGCCACGGGCGAGGTCGTCACGGCGGAGGAGCTCGGCGGCGGCGAGGTCCACTCCCGCGTCTCGGGCGTCACGGACCACCTCGCGGAGAACGACGCGCACGCGCTCCGCATCGTCCGCACCATCGTCTCCACCCTCCCCGCTCGCGGCCCCCTCCCCTGGGAGGTGACGGAGGCGGTCGAGCCGAAGGTCGACCCGCACAGCCTGTACGGCGCGGTCCCGGTGGACTCCCGCACCCCGTACGACGTACGGGAGGTCATCGCGCGCGTGGTCGACGGCTCCCGTTTCGCCGAGTTCAAGTCCGAGTTCGGCCAGACCCTGGTCACGGGCTTCGCCCGGATCCACGGCCACCCGGTGGGCATCGTCGCCAACAACGGCATCCTGTTCTCCGAGTCCGCCCAGAAGGGCGCCCACTTCATCGAGCTGTGCGACCAGCGCGGCATCCCGCTGGTGTTCCTCCAGAACATCTCCGGGTTCATGGTCGGCAAGGACTACGAGGCGGGCGGCATCGCCAAGCACGGCGCCAAGATGGTCACGGCCGTGGCGTGCACACGCGTGCCGAAGCTGACGGTCGTGGTGGGCGGCTCGTACGGCGCGGGAAACTACTCGATGTGCGGCCGGGCGTACTCCCCCCGCTTCCTGTGGATGTGGCCGAACGCCAAGATCTCCGTCATGGGCGGCGAGCAGGCCGCCTCGGTCCTCGCGACCGTCAAGCGGGACCAGCTGGAGGCGCGCGGCGAGTCCTGGCCGGCCGAGGACGAGGAGGCCTTCAAGGCCCCGGTCCGCGCCCAGTACGAGCGCCAGGGGAACGCCTACTACGCGACGGCCCGCCTCTGGGACGACGGTGTGATCGACCCGCTGGACACCCGGCAGGTCCTGGGCCTGGCCCTGACCGCGTGCGCCAACGCGCCCCTGGGTGACCCCCAGTTCGGCGTCTTCCGGATGTGAGGGGACGGACGACGATGTTCGAGACAGTGCTTGTGGCCAACCGGGGCGAGATCGCCGTACGGGTCATCCGTACGCTGCGGTCCATGGGCGTGCGCTCGGTGGCCGTCTTCTCCGACGCGGACGCCGACGCCCGGCATGTCCGCGAGGCGGACACGGCGGTCCGGATCGGACCGGCCCCGGCGTCGATGAGCTATCTGTCGGTGGAGCGCCTGCTTCAGGCGGCGGCGCGCACCGGCGCCCAGGCCGTCCACCCCGGCTACGGCTTCCTCGCCGAGAACGCCGCCTTCGCGCGCGCCTGCGCCGAGGCCGGCCTGGTCTTCATCGGCCCTCCGGCGGACGCGATCTCCCTCATGGGCGACAAGATCCGCGCCAAGGAGACGGTCCGGGCGGCCGGAGTGCCGGTCGTCCCCGGCGGACGCGACCCCGAACTGGCCGACGCGGCCCGCGAGCTGGGCGCGCCCGTGCTGCTGAAGCCGAGCGCGGGCGGCGGCGGCAAGGGCATGCGCCTGGTGCGGGACCTGACCCGGCTGGAGGAGGAGATCGCCGCGGCCCGCCGCGAGGCCCGCGCCTCCTTCGGCGACGACACGCTCCTGGTCGAGCGCTGGATCGACCGCCCCCGCCACATCGAGATCCAGGTCCTGGCCGACGGCCACGGAAACGTCGTCCACCTCGGGGAGCGCGAGTGCTCCCTCCAGCGCCGCCACCAGAAGATCATCGAAGAGGCGCCGAGCGTGCTCCTCGACGAGCCGACGCGCTCCGCGATGGGCGAGGCGGCGGTCCAGGCGGCCCGGTCCTGCGGCTACCGGGGGGCCGGCACAGTCGAGTTCATCGTCCCGGGCAGCGACCCGTCCTCGTACTACTTCATGGAGATGAACACCCGCCTCCAGGTGGAACACCCGGTCACGGAGCTCATCACCGGCCTGGACCTGGTCGAGTGGCAGCTGCGGGTGGCGGCCGGCGAGCCCCTGGCCTTCGCGCAGGAGGACGTGCGGCTGACGGGTCACGCGGTGGAGGCCCGCATCTGCGCCGAGGACCCGGCGCGCGGCTTCCTCCCCTCCGGCGGCACGGTCCTGCGGCTCCGCGAACCGCAGGGCGACGGCATCCGCACCGACTCGGGCCTCACGGAGGGCACGGAGGTCGGCAGTCTCTACGACCCGATGCTCTCGAAGGTGATCGCGTACGGCCCCGACCGCGCGACCGCGCTGCGCAAGCTCCGTTCGGCCCTGGCGGAGACGGTCACGCTCGGGGTGCAGACCAACGCCGGCTTCCTGCGCCGGCTGCTCGCCCACCCGGCGGTGGTCGCCGGCGACCTGGACACCGGGCTGGTCGAGCGGGAGGTCGAGGGACTGGTCCCGACGGGGGTACCGGAGGAGGTGTACGAGGCGGCGGCGGCCGTACGCCTGGACGCGCTGACGCCCGAGCCCGGCGGCTGGACGGACCCCTTCTCGGTCCCGAGCGGCTGGCGACTGGGCGGGGAGCGGAAACCGCCCGCCTTCCACCTCAGGGTCCAGGACCCCCTGGAGTACACCCCGCGCGGCACCGGCACGGTCACCGGCGACCGGGTCTCGGTGACGCTGGACGGCGTCCGCCACACCTTCCACCGCGCCGCCGACTGGCTCGGTCGCGACGGCGACGCCTGGCACGTGCGCGACCACGACCCGGTGGCCGCGTCCCTGAGCCGCGCGGCCCACGCGGGCGCCGACTCGCTGACGGCGCCCATGCCGGGCACGGTGACGGTGGTGAAGGTCGCCGTCGGCGACGAGGTGACGGCGGGCCAGAGCCTGCTGGTGGTGGAGGCGATGAAGATGGAGCACGTCATCTCCGCCCCGCACGCCGGCAAGGTCACCGAACTGGACGTGACCCCGGGCTCGACGGTCGCCATGGATCAGGTGCTGGCGGTCATCGCACCCCACGAGGAGGCGGAGGAATGACAGTCGACGGTCTCCCGATGGTGGTCCCGGCCGCGGGCCTCCCCACCCGCGTCCGCATCCACGAGGTGGGCGCGCGCGACGGCTTGCAGAACGAGAAGGCGACGGTCCCCACGCAGATCAAGGCGGAGTTCGTCCGCCGCCTGGCCGAAGCGGGCCTGACGACGATC
Source organism: Streptomyces azureus (assembly GCF_001270025.1). NCBI lineage: Bacteria > Bacillati > Actinomycetota > Actinomycetes > Kitasatosporales > Streptomycetaceae > Streptomyces > Streptomyces azureus. The sequence goes on from NZ_DF968218.1 coordinate 74,969, forward strand.
GAGGCGACGAGCTTCGTCCACCCCAGGTGGGTCCCCCAACTGGCGGACGCGGAACAGCTGTACCCCCTGGTCGGCGACCTTCCGGTGGCGCTGCCGGTGCTGGTCCCGAACGAACGCGGACTGGACCGCGCCCTGGCCCTGGGCGCCCGGCGGGTGGCGGTCTTCGCCAGCGCCACGGAGTCCTTCGCCAAGGCCAACCTCAACCGCACGGTGGAGGAGGCACTGGCGATGTTCGAACCGGTGGTGAGCCGGGCGAAGGCCGAGGACGTCCACGTCCGCGGCTACCTCTCCATGTGCTTCGGCGACCCGTGGGAGGGCGCGGTCCCGGTCCCCCAGGTGGTGAAGGTGTGCCGGGCCCTGCTGGACATGGGCTGCGACGAACTGAGCCTGGGCGACACGATCGGCGTGGCGACCCCGGGCCATGTGGTCGCGCTCCTCGCGGCTCTCGACGAAGCAGGAATCCCGCCCTCCGCCCTCGGCGTCCACTTCCACGACACGTACGGCCAGGCCCTCGCCAACACGCTCGCGGCCCTCCAGCAGGGGGTCACGACGGTCGACGCCTCCGCGGGTGGCCTGGGCGGCTGCCCGTACGCCAAGTCGGCGACCGGCAACCTGGCCACCGAAGACCTCGTGTGGATGCTGCGGGGCCTCGGCATCGAAACCGGAATCGACCTCGGTCGCCTCGTCGCCACCAGCGCGTGGATGGCCACCCACCTGGGCCGACCCAGCCCGTCCCGCACCGTCCGAGCCCTGTCCCACGAGGACACCGAGGAGCAGTGATCACCATGGACTACCGTCTCTCCCCCGAGTTGGAGGAACTCCGCCGCACGGTCGAGGAGTTCGCGCACGAGGTCGTGGCGCCGAAGATCGGCGACCTCTACGAGCGGCACGAGTTCCCGTACGAGATCGTCCGGGAGATGGGCCGCATGGGCCTGTTCGGGCTGCCGTTCCCCGAGGAGTACGGCGGCATGGGCGGCGACTACCTGGCCCTGGGCGTGGCCCTGGAGGAACTGGCGAGGGTGGACTCCTCGGTGGCCATCACGCTGGAAGCCGGAGTCTCCCTGGGCGCGATGCCCGTCTACCGCTACGGCACGGAGGCCCAGAAGCGGGAGTGGCTCCCCCGCCTCTGCTCCGGCGAACTCCTGGGCGCGTTCGGCCTGACGGAGCCGGACGGCGGCAGCGACGCGGGCGCGACCCGCACGACGGCCCGCCTGGACGAGTCGACGAACGAGTGGGTGATCAACGGCACGAAGTGCTTCATCACCAACTCGGGCACGGACATCACGGGCCTGGTGACGGTCACGGCGGTCACCGGCCGCACGCCGGACGGCAAGCCGCTCATCTCCTCGATCATCGTCCCCTCCGGCACGCCGGGCTTCACCATCGCGGCCCCGTACTCGAAGGTCGGCTGGAACGCCTCGGACACCCGCGAGTTGTCCTTCTCGGACGTCCGGGTCCCGGCGGCGAACCTGCTGGGCGAGGAGGGCCGCGGTTACGCCCAGTTCCTCCGCATCCTCGACGAGGGCCGCATCGCCATCGCGGCCCTGGCGACGGGCCTGGCACAGGGCTGCGTCGACGAATCCGTCAAGTACGCCAAGGAACGCCACGCCTTCGGCAAGCCGATCGCCGCCAACCAGGCCATCCAGTTCAAGATCGCCGACATGGAGATGAAGGCGCACACGGCCCGCCTCGCCTGGCGCGACGCGGCAGCCCGTCTGGTGTCCGGCGACCCGTTCAAGAAGGAAGCGGCGCTGGCCAAGCTCTACTCCTCCACCATCGCCGTGGACAACGCCCGCGAGGCCACCCAGATCCACGGCGGCTACGGCTTCATGAACGAGTACCCGGTCGCCCGCATGTGGCGCGACTCCAAGATCCTCGAAATCGGCGAGGGCACGAGCGAGGTCCAGCGGATGCTGATCGCACGGGAGTTGGGGCTGGTGAGCTGAGGCCCCGCGCCGGCGGCCGTCGCCGACGACGGCGTGGCCGTCGGCCCTCCCCAAAGGGGGAAGTCCGGCGGCGACTTCGTCGTACGGGTACCGGTCACCGAGCTGCCGGCCGGACTGTGGACGGGGCAACTAGGGCTCGGTCTCTTGGGCGTTGGCCCTGCCGCCGGTTCCCGCGAACGTCGCCCCCGCCAAGCGGCGGCGGCGCGTCGCCTCACGTCGTGGGCGAACTCGCTGCCGAGAAGCTCGGCGTACGCTCTCGTGATTCGGATCACTGCCCGGGCGGGCATCCACGCCCCCTCCTCGGGCACAGGCACCAGGGCCCCTCTGGACACAATCTGAGGTTAGGCTAACCTAAGCC